>CAIPBW010000171.1 GCA_903863395.1 uncultured beta proteobacterium | reverse complement strand
TGGGCATCAACCGCCAGCCCGTGGATTTTGAGTACGTCCGATTCAACTAAACCTTAGCGCCATGACCGAAGCCACCGCCATCGAGCAGCATCTGATTGACCCGGAGATCTGCATCCGGTGCAACACCTGCGAAGCCATTTGTCCGGTGCATGCGATCACCCACGACGCACGCAACTACGTGGTGGACGCGCAAAAGTGCGACCGGTGCATGGACTGCATTTCGCCTTGCCCGACCGGGGCGATCGACAACTGGCGCAGCATGCCGCGCGCGCGTGCCTACTCGGTCAGTGAGCAGTTTCTGTGGGATGAACTGCCCCAGGCGCTCAGTGCCGAGCAACTGGCAGAAGCCGGGCTGGCTGCCGAGCCTGCACCAGCGAGCGTGGTGGAAACAACCAGCGGGTTTAGCGATGCAGCGCTCGAACCAGTGTTTCACGGTGCATCGTTTGGCAGCAGCGTGCCGCCCTGGTCGGCCGCGCACGCCTACACCAACCTCTACGGCCCACGCGCTGCGCAGCCGTTCATCAGCGCCACAGTGGCGGGCAATGTGCGTGTGACCGAAGTCGGGCGCGAGTACGACACGCACCATATCGTGCTCGATTTCGGAACCATGCCGTTTCCGGTGCTCGAGGGGCAGTCCATCGGCATAATTCCGCCCGGCGTGGACGAGCAGGGGCGCGCGCACCATCCCCGGCAGTACTCGGTTTCGAGCGCGCGCAATGGCGAGCGACCGGGTTACAACAATTTGTCGCTGACGGTCAAGCGTGTGCTCGCAGACCACCAGGGAAACCCGGTGCGCGGCGTGGCGTCGAACTACATGTGCGACCTGCAAAAGGGCGACACGGTCCAGGTGACCGGGCCGTTTGGCGCGAGCTTCTTGATGCCCAACCACCCGCGCTCCAGCATTGTCATGATCTGCACCGGCACGGGCAGTGCCCCGATGCGCGCCATGACCGAGTGGCGTCGCCGTCTGCGGCAATCGGGCAAGTTCGATGCAGGCAAACTGCTGCTGTTCTTTGGCGCACGCACCAAGGAAGACTTGCCGTATTTCGGGCCCTTGCAGAATCTGCCCAAGGACTTCATCGACATCAACTTTGCGTTCTCGCGCACGCCGGGCCAACCCAAGCGCTACGTGCAGGACCTGCTGCGCGAGCGCGCGCCCGACCTGGCTGCATTGCTGGCCGACCCCAACGCCTACTTCTTTGTCTGTGGCCTCAAGAGCATGGAGGAGGGCGTGGTGCTGGCGCTGCGCGACGTGGCGCAGCAAGCGGGGCAGTCGTGGGACACGGTGGCCAGTGCGCTCAAGACGCAGGGCCGCCTGCACCTGGAAACCTACTGACGCCAAACTAGGCCAGAGCGCATCCGGCCAGCCTGGGTGCCGCTTTAGCTGTGCAGGCGTTCGTACTTTTGCAGCAACTGGTCTGCAGTCTCGGGGTAATCAGGATGCTGCGAAATGCAGTCTGCGGGGCAGACGATCTTGCATTGGGGCTCGTCTTCTGCGCCCACGCACTCGGTGCAGCGCGCCGGGTCGATGATGTAGAGCGGGTCTCCGGCGCGGATCGCTTCGTTGGGGCAGACCGGCTTGCACGCGTCACACGCTGTGCAGTCTTCGGTAATGAACAGAGCCATGGGGTGTCGTCCTTTGAATCGGTGTTATGAAATCCGGCGGTGGCTGCAGTTTACTGTGGGTTGGCGAAAGGTCGTCCCGAGAGTTTGGTGCCGGCCTTGAGGCCTTTTCTTTCAAACCAGCCCTGGTTGACTTCGAGCACAAATCGCACTGGCTTCTTTGAGCAATGCGACTGCGTGGTTTGAGGCTTCATGTCCTCCAGGTTGACGATGGTGCCATCGTCTGCCACAAAGGCGGCTGTGAGGGGGATGAGCGTGTTCTTCATCCAGAAGCACTGCTGGCGCGCGCTTGGAAAAACGAAAAGCATGCCCTCGTGCTGCGGCATCTCCTTGCGAAACATGAGCCCCAGCGCCTGTTCGTCGGGCGTGGTCGCCACCTGGGTGTCAATCTGGTGAAACCCCGCCGTGAGTTGCACGCGTGGCAAGTTCAGTTGCGGCCCTTCCTGCGCGCTGGCAGGGGTGGACAGAATCGCCGCGCAAGCGAGCAGTGCCGCGTGGAGGGGCTTCATGGCCGGGACGCGGACAGGCATCACTTTTTCGCTGCGTGTTTCTTGGAGCTGCGCTTCTTGGCCGCCTTCTTGACCTTGTGGGCGGAAGCCTTGGTGGCCTTGGTCGTGCTTGCGGGGCTGGGCGCAGGTGCGGCTGCAGGGGCTACGGCGGGCGCGGCGGGAACGGAAGGAGCCACTGGCGTCGTAGCTTGGGCAAAGACGGTCATGGTGCCGAGGCTGATAACGAGCGTGGCGAGAAGCTTGTGCATGGGGTTTCCTGTGTCAACAAAGAGGCTCTGAACACGGCTGTGTTCGGTGGGTTGAAGTGGGTGGTGCTACTGCTGCACGGGCAGCTTGCTGTCAACCCAGGCCACGACTTCGCGCGGGCTGAAGGGTTTCACGAAATAGGCGTCGGCACCACATTTGCGCGCATTGGTGCCGTCCTTGGTCTGTCCGCGTGCCGTGACCATCGCCACATGAATGTGCTTGAGACGGGGGTCACCCTTGATGGCCTTGAGCACCTGCAGCCCATCAATTTCGCCGGGCATCATGATGTCAAGCAGAACGACCTGCGGTAGGTGTAGCTCCACCGCGCGCAAAGCGCCAACGCCATCGTCGGCTTCAATAATCTCGTACTGGTTGCCCAGGCGCAGGTTGAGCAGGCGGCGGATATAGGCACCGTCGTCAGCAATCAGGACCTTGGGCCGCACAGATGCGCGAGTTGGGGTGCTGGTTTCCTTGTTCATCTAGTGACTATACCCAATTCTTTGCGCGATTGGCGCTTGCCCCTTTTGGCTGTTGGCCGCGCGGGATCCTGAAATGGGCTTTGGTACATCCAGACGGGTCGCTGCGGGCTGGCATAGGCTACGGCCGTGGGTTGCAGTTCAGCTGCAGCAAACTCCAGACTGACCAGCCACGCACCGGGGCGCATTTCTGCGCGGGCCTTGGCCACCGCGCGCGGCATGGTTTCGGGCCGTTGAAACAGATAGACCATGTCGTAGGCGCGCCAGTCGTCTTGCCAGATGTCGCCCAGGCGAACCTGGGCCCAGGGGCAACGCAGCGCCGCCAGCACGCGCAGCGGGCGGCTGAACTCGATGCCGACGCAGCGGCAGGCGGGGTAGGCCAGATGCAGTGCCTTGAGGCCATCACCGGCACCACAGCCGGCGTCCAGAATGAGCGCAGTGTCGGGCAGCTTGGCGTGGTGGGGTAGCTCCCGCAAGGCGTGCAAGGGGGTTGGAAACACCGGCGCATCGCCCCAGGTATGAACCGGGTACACCAAGAGCGCCAGCGCCAACGGCAGCAGCCAAAGCCAGGCGCTGGCGGCGGTGATACCGGTCAAAAGCACGGAAATGGGAAAGCCCAGTACCAGGGCGACTTGGCGCGCGCGCGAAAAGCCCTTCCAGCGCGCCACTGCAGTTGCGCCCAGCCCGAGCAGGCAAGCCAGCAGCACGGCGGCCACGGTCGAGACGCCCTGGGCCAGCAAGACGGTGTAGGCCAGCCAGCTCATGGCCCACACGGCCAGTGCCGGCAGCGGCCATTTGATGATGAAGGTGGGTGGATTCAATGCTGTGGTGTTTCAACGCCAGAGGAGGAATCGGGCGGCGAACTTGAGATTACCAGAGTATCTGGCTAAATTCCCGGTACGATGTGCCGATGTAGTGGGTGTAACCGGGTAGCGCTGTTTTTCTTGCCACCCCCCCTGCAGTTCTTCTAAAAAGTACACCATCATGGAAAAAAACGAGACATTTCGAACCGCATTTATTGCAGCGCTGGGCACGGCCGTTTTGCTTGTAGCTGTTTTCGGCCTGATGTTTGCCGCTGGATGGATCGGGTTGAAGGGCGCTGACTCCCAGTCTGCGCAGCAAGGGGCGAGGGCGGGCAAGGCCAAATATGCGGACGAGGAAATCACGATGATCTGCGACCTCAACTATTCGGTTCCTGGCGACACGCCGGACGCGCAGCACAAGGTGTACAAGGAGATGGCCGCGGCCGGAATTGACTACAAGGCCGGGGCCGGTTGGTACCAGGGCATATTTTCCATTTCCGAGTCGCGCAAGGGTGCCCTCACAGTCAAAGGCAGCAAGGTCATGGTCAGTCGTCCCGCCATGTTTGAGCGTTTTGGCACGATGGTGACCGGCGAGCAATTTACCTTTGACCGTGATACAGGCGAGTTTATCGACCAGTTGACGGTGAAGGATGGGCGCAAGCTGGAAATCATCAAAGGCTATTGCGGGCAACTGATCAAGGCACCGTTTTGAGATGAAAAAGCTGTCTCTTGCTTTGCTGATTCTGGTTACGCTGGTCTGTTTTTCGGCCCACGCCGGTGAATGGGAAGACGGTTACTCCGCCTACGAGCGACAGGATTACGTTACCGCCGTCCAGAAGTGGCGCATTGTCGCCCTGCGCGGGGAAGCCAGGGGGCAGTCGATCATGGGCGCCATGTACGCGCAAGGCCAGGGTGTGCCGCAAGACTATGTGACGGCTATCAAGTGGTACCGGTTGGCTGCGGAGCAGGGCGAACCCCGGGCACTGCACAAATTGGGCTACATGTACATCTATGCCCGAGGCGTTGAGAGGGACTTGGTCCGCGCCTATATGTGGAGCGATCTGGCCGCAGCCGCGGGGAACGCAGAAGCCGCAAAGCAGCGTGACGAGGTGGAAAAGCTTTTGAACCTGGACCAGTTCGCCCAAGCCAAGAAGTTGGCGATGGAGTGCCAGCAGAGAAAGTTTGTGAACTGCAAATAGGTAGCAGCTGTTGCTGCGGTTTTGTGCCGCAGTGATGTTTTATGCGAGGCGGTATGTGGGTGCCGATGGCACTGGGGCAGATGGCTTCGCTCGCAATGACAGCCTTTCATCCTCGCAAGGCTACTCCCGCTCATCATCGCGAGGCCGTTAGGCCGCGGTGGCTATTTCTTGGTACAGGCGATTTTCAGCAAGGCGCCGGCGATGGTGTCTGGCGCGGCGGGACGCCATTGAAATGGGTCCTTGAGCGTGAAGGTGATTCTTCCGCGGCCCATGTTGTCGCTGTAGTTGTTGTAGTACACCGTGCGTGAGCGCTCTTGCTTGCAGTCGTACTCGCTCTGGTCTTTGGAGGACAGGTAGCGAATGTTGTTGCTGTCGAGCTGGGGTTTTCTGAAATCGACCAGGTACCACATCTTCACGATGTCACCGTCGCGCTGCATGCTCGGGTAGTCCACGTAAAACGTGCCGGTTTCGTTGGCACCGATCTCCACCCAGGCAGCTCCGGCAGAACTGCAGGCAAGGGCGGCGGACAACAGCAAAAGTACCTTGTTCATTTCAGGCACGAATGTACCTGAATTTCAGGGGCTGCTCAGATCAGCCAGGCGGCGCTGATTTTCCTTGAATCTGTTGCCACAGGGCCATTTCGGTACTCGTCAGGCGGTCATTCTTGACGGCTGCGGCCTGGAACTTTTCAGCGTCGGCCATGATGCCCAACTGGCGGATCTGGGAGAGCATGAACTTGAAGTGCTCCACCGCGTGCTCCGGGGTGGCCGCTATTTTGTGTATCGGAAGCGTGGAGACGTCGTCTTTTAATTCCCGCTCGCGCTTGGCCTTGTCAATCATGCGTTTGACTTCATCTTCACTCAAGTGCAGGCGTTTGGCTTCGGCGTTGATCTTGTCCGCCTCATGCTCGGAAATGGTTCCATCGGCGAGCATGTGGTAAACCTCGTCGCGCAGGGTTTCGCGTTCGATGCGCAACTGATCACTGAAGGCCGAGGACAGCAAAGCCGCGGGGATGGCAAAGATACCGATACCCAACAACGCCAGCACGATGGTCATGATCCGCCCCATCGGGGTCACTGGCGAAATGTCTCCGTAACCCACCGATGCCAGTGTAATGACGGCCCAGTAAATTGACTGGGGAATGTTTTCGAACTTGTCAGGTTGCGCCTCGTGCTCAAACAGGTAGCCCAGGCTGGCGGTAAGGACCACCAGCAGCATCATGACGAAGGCCGATGCGGCAAGCACGGGCCACTCGCGCACGATCACCTGGGTCAGGGTCTTGGTGGCACCGGTGTAGCGTGTGAGCTTGAGCAGCCGCAGCAGCCGGAATACCCGCAAAAACCGCAAGTCGAACAAGTGGTGCAGGAAGGCTTCCAGATAGAAGGGCACGATCGCCAACAGATCGATGATGGCGGTGGTCTCGCCGCCTTGCTTGAACCGCCCCATAATTTCACCCTGGTAACGCGGTTCTTCCACGCAGCAAAACAGCCGCATGTTGTACTCCAGGGTAAAAACGCCCACGGCTACCGCATCAAGAATGATGAATTGCAGGTTCAGGTGGTAGTGGATGCTTTGCACCGACTCCAGCACCACGGCCACCACCGAGATCACCACCCACAGCACGATGAAGTTGTCAAACATGCCTTGCAGGGCGCCACCGTAGGGGCTCGGGAATATCAAGGCATGCACTTTTTTGCGGAACGTGCGGCCCTTATTGGCAATGACAAACTGTTTAATGGCCGGAATCAGCACCCGAAACAGTTTCAAGATTCTGAGCAGCCGCAAGAACCGCAACATGCGCAGGTCCACGGGAATGAATGCTTGCAGGTAGAACGGGGCGACTGCCATGAAGTCGATCAGCGCAAAGGGGCTGAAGATATAGCGCAGGTGGGAGTACCCCTTGCCTTTGAACTCGTGGTCTTCCGGTGCCAGGTAGAGCCGCAGGAAGTATTCAACGGTGAAGATCGCTACCGAAAATACGTCGAAGGCGTGAAACAGAACTTTGTTGGGCTCGTAGATCGCTGGAACGTGCTCAAACAAAAGCACGATCAGGTTGGTGATGATCAGGATCGCAATCCAGCGGTCAATGGATTTTTGGTAGTTGCCCGGCACCGTCGGGTCGAGCAGCCAGCTGTAGATCCATTTGCGGACCGGCATGTCATGCGATATGTTCGCTTTGCTGTTGTAACCATGAATTTTGGAGAGGTTGTTGGCGGTTTCCATGGTACGTTCCTCAGAAGTCGAGTTCGGCAATGCGAATCGGGTAGGCACCCTTGTCGCAGACCGTGATCCGGAGTTGCATCTTCTGGTCGATCGGGTCGGTTTCGACCAACTGCGAAGTGATGGTCGAGATGGCGGAACCTGGCGGCGTGTTCTGTATTTTTTCCAGAACCAGAGCGCCAGCCAGAGAGCGGTCGGTCATGTCGCACTTGGCGACCAAAGCAACGGGCTGATTGCTAAAAGGATTGATCATGTCGGCCAGCGGCCCGCCTTTGGCCGTCAAAGCTTGCTGGCACGGTCCCCAGGCTTTTACCGGCGGTGCGGGAGGTGCGGCCTCTACCGGCTTTGGCTCAACCGGCACAGGGATGGCACCCCCAGTGGCTTCGGAGGGGACCTCCGATGCTGGATTGGTCGCCGCAGTTTCGGGTGTTGCCGGGGTGGCCGCCACGGGTGCGACTACCGGGGGCGCGGCGGTGCTGCAGGCCGCGAGCGCAAAGTCGGGTTTGACACGTTCCGGGGAAGCTTCGGTGAACCATTTGGCCCACTGTTCACCGTTGCGTTTGGTGATCTCGTTGTGCATGCCCTCGTTGTAGGCCATGCGCCCAACCCAGGCCACGCAGAACATGCAAAAAGCAAGATAACTCAGAAAGAGATAGTCTTGAAACGTAAACAATTTTTCCGGCACCGCTGGCGGTGTTGCTGGCTCATCCATAACGTGACTCCGGTTGAGGGGCGGACGGGTCAATCGCGGTAGCGCACCGTGATGTTGATGCGGCGATTACGCGGATCTTTGGGATCGTTGGGGTTGTACGGATCGGTGTCTGCAACGCCTTCGATTTGCGCGAAGCGTTTCGTGCCGACACCGCGGTGCTCCAGCAAGGCGCGTGTTGACTCTGCCCGCTCAGCCGAGAGCGACCAGTTATTGCGACCTTGTGAATTGGCGAACGCTACGCTGTCCGTATGCCCCCGAATGCTGAGCTTGTTGGGCATGCTGGCCAGTGAGCGAGAGACTTCCTCGATCAGCGCTTGCGCCTTGGGTTCGAGTTGGCTGGTACCCAGGGCGAACATGGCAAAGTCGGCCTTGTCGATGATCTCGATGCGCAGGCCCTCCTTTTCGCGTACAAATTTCACCTGGTCTTGAATCTTTTCCAGCTTTGGATTCTCTGCAAGGTGCTCCTTCACCTCTTTTTCGAGCTTGTCAAAGTTGCTTTGGTCGGCCTCTTCGACAATCTTGCGCTTCTCGGCCTGGCTGATCTGGTCGCTATCGCGGGCGTTTTCGCTGTTGGGCGAGGGGTCGTTCTCGGTCGGACCACCTTCAGAGCGCGGCGTCAGGCGCTGCAGCGGGGCAGTTTGGCGTGCAGTGAAGGGAAAACCGTCGGTGTCGATGATGGACTTGCCGCCCATGATGCCGTTGGAGCCGGCGAGCTTGCCCATCGTGACTTCGCTGTGCGAGGTGGGCTTGAAGTAATCGGCAACGCTCTTGCGCTGCGATTCGTTGGTGGCACCCAGAATCCACATCAGCAAGAAGAAAGCCATCATGGCCGTCATCATGTCCGCCAGGGCAATCTTCCAGGCACCGCCGTGGGCACCGGCGTGACCGGCCTGAATCTTCTTGATGACGATGATGGGCGCTAAGCCCTCCGGCACCGCCGGCTTGTCGCCTTCTGCGCTGGCCTCATCCGTGGGGGGTACTGCCTCGGGCGGGGCTTTTGGGGACTCTTCCGAATCAGCCATGGCTACTTACCTCGCATGCCGTCAAAGACTTCGGCAAAACTGGGCTGGTTGTGGTGGCTGATAGCCACGCGCGCCGCTTCCAGAATCAGTGGCATGGGATGCCCGTGCATGGTGCCGATGATGATTTGCTTGACCACGTGGTACATGCAGGACTCGTCTTCAATCACTTGCGACAAGCGCTTGGCAAAGGGCTCGAAAAAGCCGTAAGCCAGGAACACCCCGATAAACGTACCCACCAGGGCCGCACCCACCAAGCCACCCAAGATGGCGGGTGGCTGGTCAATGTTGTCCATGGTTTTCACCACGCCCATCACGCAGGACACAATCCCCAGCGCAGGCAAGGCGCCAGCCAGGGTGGCAATGGCGTCCGAGGCCTTGAGTTCGTCGTGGTGGTGGGTTTTGATGGCGGTGTCCATCACTTCTTCCACTGCCATCGGGCTGAGCGTGCCTTGCGAGACCACCATCAAGCGCACGGTGTCGGTAATCAGGTGCAGCAAGGCATGGTCGGCCAAGAGCTTGGGGTATTCGCTGAAGATGGCGCTGGACTCGGGGGTTTCGATGTGGGCTTCCAGGGCCACGGCACCTTCGGACTTGAGCGTCTTCATGACCTTGGAGACGCAGAAGATGGTGTTGAGGTAGTCTTCCTTGTGGTATTTGGAGCCCTTGAAGCAGCGCCCAATGCCCGCGAGCACCGCCTTGACCACGTCGGCGCTGTTGCCGATCAGCATGCCGCCGATGGCAGAGCCGAAAATACACCAGCCCTCAATCGGGGCCGCGTGGATAAACGGTTTCATGTTGCCCCCGCCTACGACAAAGCTGCCGAACACGCAGACAAGCAAAAACACGATTCCGATGATGCCGAACATGATGGTTCCTAAATGTGGCGATGGCGATGCAAGTCAGCCGTGGGGGGGTAGGTCTGAACTTGTTGTCGATGGCGCCGACTCAGTGCAGCGTGCCGAGAATCTGCGGTGGAACGAGCGAGGGCACCTCTGCCCAGGCTTGGCGAATGTCACCCATCAGCCCGAGCACTTCGGACAGCGCCTGTGCGTCATTGCGGGCGTTGGCATGCAGCAGGCGGCGCGTCACGTAGCTGTAAAGCTCGTTGAGGTTCTGGGCCAGTTCGCCACCCTTTTCAAAGTCGAGAGAGCTTTGCAGGCCGACCACGATGCGGCTTGCGCGCGCGAGGCACTTGCCTTTTTCCTGGATCGCTCCGCGCTGGAGGTGGCCCTGGGCCGCGGTAAGACTTTCAAGAAGTCCATCGAACAGCATCTGGATCAGGTCAACACGATTAGCCGTTGCTGCTTGCGCTGCGGCATTGCCTGGGCCATAAGATTCCATGGCTTTGAAGTGAACACGCATGATTTTGAGCTCCTACTGATGAATTCCTGTACACGCAAGGAATCGGACCATCAGCAAGAAACTTGAGCCGAGCGGCCCAAACAGCGGAAAAATCGCGGTGGGCGCTAGGACGCGCGCGCCCTGTCAGCCGTGATCTGGTCGATCTGCAGGCTGGCGCGTAGCTTTTTCACGGTGGCGGAAAGGAGTTGGCTCACACGGGACTCGGTCACCCCCAGGGTTTCGCCGATTTCCTTGAGGTTGAGCTCTTCCACGTAGTACAAGGACATGAGCAGATGCTCGCGCTCGGGCAACTCCTCGATGGCGCTGGTGACGGCCTGCATGAACTCTTTGTGCTCAAAAATGACTTCCGGTTGGCGCGAGGACTCGTCGGCGATGTTCATCACCTGATCGGCCATGACTTCCATCGAAAAGGTCTCAAAACGCTTGGCTTTGCCCCGCTTCTTCTGGAATACATCCAGGTCATCGCCCATATGTTCGGCAAGTTCCGCTTGGGTGGGGGCTCGGCCCAGCACGGAAGAGAGGTGGTTGTTGGCCTGGTTTTCGGACTTGTTGAACGCCGTAGCCGATCGCGGAAGAAAAGACATTTGCCGCACTTCGTCCAAAATGGCACCGCGTACCCGGCTGAGTGCGAAATTCTCGAAATCGATTCCCTTGGCAGGAATATAGGCGCGTGCCGCTTCAAGCAGGCCAATCATGCCCACCTGTATCAGTTCGTCCAACTCCATGAAAGGCGGGATTCTGACCTTGAGGTGCAGGGCCACGCGTTTGACCATGCCCAAATGCGCCAACACCAGTGCTTCGCTGTTGTTGTGAACATCTTCGTATAGGCGGGTCGACACTGCCATGCGATTTAAGCCCTGAATCTCACTAACCGTTCCACAAAGAACTGCATGCCACCCGACAGTTGGTTGATTTCCGGCAGTTCGCAACTCGCGTCGGCCAAGCGGTTGAAGTCGCGGGCAGCGCCGCTGCGCGGCGCAAACTCCATCACCGGTTCATAGCGCTTGTGGGCTGCCAGTATCAGTTCGTCGTTTTCGATCGAACACAAGTACCGGGTGGTGTAATTGAGAAACTGGGCACAGACGTTGTTGATGCGCTTGGACAGGCCCTGGCCTTCGGCCTGGCTGCTGACCGCATTGGGTATCAGATAGATCTCGTTGAGGTCGTAGTTCTGGATCAGCACCTTGATCGTGCCATAGGCATCGGCAATCGAGGAGGGGTCGTCGCGAACCACGATGAAGCGGCGCTGGCAGGCTGCCATAAAAGACAGAACCGAGGGTGATATTCCAGCGGCCATGTCCACAATCAGGAAGTCCAGTTCGTCATCCAGGGCGCTGAACGCCTGGACAATTCGTGATGCCTGCAATTCCGACAGGGCCGCCATTTCCATGGCACCCGATGAGCCCGGGATCAACAGCACGCCGTGGCGCGACATCACGGTTATTTCCTGCAGGGTTTTTTGACCGCTTAAAAAGTGGCCCAGGTTATAGGGGCAGGTGCAGCCCATGGCGATCTGGGCATTGGCCAGCCCCAGATCCCCGTCGAACAGCATGACGCGATATCCCTTTTGGCGCAATGCAATCGCCAGGTTGACCGCTATCGTGGTTTTCCCCACGCCACCTTTGCCACTGGCGATGCCTATGACTTCCGTACGCACAGGCTTATTCATGTGTCTACCATCGGTTTATTTCAGTTGAACGGTCCCCGAATACTTCTGGGGGTACTCGGTATAAATATTCTTTGTGATGCGACCGCCTCAACCTGAAGTTCCATGTCTGCGGGCATCGGTTGCGCAGCTACATGCGAGAAGTTTGCGATAGCCTTGCAAAGCAACGAATTCGTAGTCAGGTCGTGCTTCAAATTGCCAATGTGATCGCCATCACTCCCTGCGGATATCCTCAAAGAATTATGGCACATAAACTCCAGCAGAGGCCATGGTTGGGACGACTCGTCCATTTTGCTGACCATCAAACTGTCCCACTTGGCGGCAGGTGCCTGGAGCACGCGTTTGAGCGTTGCCGACGAGGCGTCGGCGGGCACGATGGCGTGGCATTTGCAGCTTGGGCAGACGCTCATCACTTCTGCGACGCGGGCGCCCATTTGCACTCCGGGGGTATCAATCAGGATCAGGCTGCGCTGCGAGAGCTCGTTGAGCAGCAGGCGTAACGTGGCCGCGTCGTCGGCACGGAAGCAATCCACGCCGATCTGGGCTGAGAGCATCTGGGTTTGGCTCCAGGCACCAAAGCGCAGATCCTGGTAATTGATGATGGCTACGCCCTTTTGGCCAATTTTGGCCGCCGCGTCGTTGGCAATCTTGGCGGCCATCGTGGTCTTGCCCGCTCCCGTGGGCCCGGCAATCAGGTGCACGCCTTTCTGCGGCATCGGCGCTGAGGGCCGTGCCAGGCTGTGGCTGAGCTGGTTCTGGATGGCAGTAATAGCTTCCTGTTCGGTGGGGATGTCCTTGATGGTGTCGAGCAGCAGCGTGCGCAAGCCCGTGGGCATGCCCGCGTCGGTGAGTGCGGTAAACAGCGGTACCAGTTCGGCCGCCGGTGTCAGGCTGGCTTGCCAGGCGGCGGTTTGTTGTCCGAGGTTGAATTCGCGCCGCATGGCGGCGAGTTCGTCGCGCACCAGGTCGACGATTTCGCGACCCCGCAGGTAGTCACGTTCATCTTCATTGGTTTGCCAATTCGGTTCCCGCGCGCTTTTGTCCTTGGCGGGGCTGAGTTGCTGCTGCGAGCGTGCCAACTGCTCGCCAAAGTCCGACTGAGGGCGCACGGCCAGGTCCTGGCGCACCTGCGAGAGCTGCTCATGGATATCGACCGCGATGACCAATTCGGTTTGCCCATTGACGCGGTGGTTGGAAATGACCAGCACGTCCTGACCAAACAGGGCCGTGGCCTTGTCGGTGGCGCTGCGGGTGTCGGGTGCCAATATTCTTTGGAGTTCCATGGAATGAATCTCTTGTAGCTAGGTTTAGGACGTGGTCTTGGGCTCGGCGTGAACGGTGTGAATGACCTTGACTGCCTGGTCATCCGGAATTTCGCTGTACGAAAGGATCATCAATTCGTTGACGCGGTAGCGAACCGCTTTGGCAAGCCAGGGCCGAATTGCGGGCGAGACCACCAATACAGCGGATTGGCCTTGCTCTTCGACGGCCTTGGCACCCTCGCGCAGCGCGCCAAAAAGGCGCTCGGCCAGGCCCGGCTCCATCACCACGCTTTGCCCCGGTACCTGGGAGTTTTGCTGCAGCACGTTGTGCAGGAGTTGCTCAAGCGAGGGGTCCAGGGTCATGACCGACAGCACATTCTTCTCGTCCACCAGGCCTTGCACGATCATCCGGCCCAGACGGGGGCGAACCATCGAGGTGAGCTGTTCAGGGTCCTGCGTACGCGCGCTGACCTCGGAGAGGGTTTCGACAATGGTGCGCATGTCACGGATGGAAACCGAGTCGTTGAGCAGGTTTTGCAGCGTGCGGGTAAGAACACCCAGGGATAGTTTTCCAGGGACCAGATCTTCCACCAGCTTGGGCGACTTGGCGGACAGCTTGTCAAGCAACTGCTGCACTTCATCGTGGCTGAGCAGGTCGGAAGCGTTGTCGCGCAGAACCTTGTTCAGGTGGGTGGCAACGGCCGTGGTGGCATCCACCACAGTGTAGCCCAGGGTGCGGGCGTGGTCGCGCTGCGACGGTTCAATCCACACCGCGTCAAGGCCGAAGGCAGGCTCCTGGGTGGGAATGCCTTCCAGTACGCCATAGACTTGCCCCGGATTGATCGCCATCTCGCGACCCACCTTGATCTTGCCGCGTCCACGGATGACGCCCTTCAAGACAATGTGGTAGCTGTCGGGGTCGATGCTGAGCGCATCGCGGATGCGAACCGGCTGGATCAGGAAGCCCAGCTCTGCCGATAGTTTCTTGCGTACGCCTTTGACGCGCGTCATCAACTGACCGCCCGTTTCCGGGTTGACCAGGGGAATCAGGCCATAGCCGATTTCCAGGCCGACCAGGTCAACCTGGTCAAGGTCGTCCCATTCCAATTCCTTGGGTTGTTCCAGTGCGGCGCTGGCCGCCGCTTCTGCTGCGCTGGGGGCACTGAGCCCGGTTTGCTTGCGCAGGGCGACTATTCCCAACCCTGCCGAAAGCGCGGCAAGAGTGATAAATACCAGATGCGGCATGCCCGGAACCATGCCAAGGATGGCGATGATGCTGGAGGTGACAAACAGCGCCGAAGGGTTGCCCAACTGGCTTCCGGCCTGCTCGGTCATCGACTCTGCGGTCGTGACGCGGGTGACGACGATGGCGGTGGCCAGGGACAACAGCAGCGATGGGATTTGCGCCACCAGGCCGTCACCGATGGTCAGCAGGGAATAGATCCGTCCGGCTTCGCTCAGTGACAGGCCGTGCTGGCCAATCCCCACGGCAAGCCCGCCGATCAGGTTGATGATCAGGATCAGCAGCCCGGCGATGGCATCGCCGCTGACAAACTTGGATGCGCCGTCCATGGAGCCAAAGAAGTCGGACTCCTGGGCCAGTTCGGCACGCCTGCGCTTGGCGGTTTCCTGGTCTATCACACCGGCGTTGAGGTCGGCATCGATGGACATTTGCTTGCCCGGCATGGCGTCCAGCGTAAAGCGCGCATTGACCTCGGACACCCGCCCAGCGCCCTTGGTGACCACGACAAAATTGACCACCATCAGGATGGCAAAAATGATGAAGCCCACCACATAGTTGCCGCCGATCACAAATTCCCCGAATGCCGCAACCACCTTGCCGGCGGCGTCGTGGCCTTCGTGGCCGTTGACCAGGATGACGCGGGTGGATGCGACGTTGAGCGCCAGCCGCAGCATGGTGGCAAACAGCAAAACGGAAGGGAATGACGAGAAATCCAAGGGCTTGCGCGTGCCGATGGCAATCATGATGATGAGAACGGCCGACGTGATGTTGAACGTGAACAACACATCCAGCAAGAACGCCGGCAAGGGCAGTACCAGCATGCCCATGATCAACAACACCAGAGCCGGGATGCTCAGGTCGGTGTAGTTGAATTTCGACATGTGATGTCGAATAGATGACAGGGCCAGTGCGGTCATGGGTCGTTTAAGCGGGCTTGAGGGCTCGATTACAGGGTTGGATGGAAATCTGCATGGCTTTAACGCAAGCTCCATGCCATCCATTTTTGACACGGGGCCGGTCGCCAGAGCGGGCGGCACCAGAGCGGCAAATCCTGTCCAGTCACGCTTCTTGCATGGTGTTTGGCCTCCGCCACGATGGCGCTACCTTCAAGGGCAAACAGCTGTGGATGCAAATCAATTTTTTACGGTTGCCAATCAATCTGCTTCCTCGTGGGACGCGCTTGCACAAGGCAATCCAGCAGTAAGCGTGCCACCCGCCAAGACCGGCTTTGCGGACCTGTTCAACGGTCAGATGATGGGGCAGCTGCGGCAAGATCTTGCCGCTCCGGCGTCCGCTCAGGTCGATTTGCAACTGGTCTCCATCGGGCCGAAGATGAATCTCATCACGACGGCGGCGCCTTTGCCCGACCTCAACAGCCTGGCGTCCTTTGCGCGCGCCCAGGGTTTGGATGAAGAGGCGGTCAGAACCCTCTTTGGGAGTACGGTTGCAGAAGCCGCCCCGGGCCCGACCGAACTTACCGGAAAATACCCGCCCCAGGCGGTGGTGGACAGCACCCTGACGCTGGCAGATTTGCTGGGTCGGGCGCCAGAGCCCAAGTCAGCCGCTGTGCCAAGTACCGTCAGCAGCTTGAGTGCGCTCACCGGCTTGGCGGGTTCGATTCTTGAACCGGCGCCAGTTGCAGTTCCAAGCACCGCCGGTGCCCTGGCAGACCCCCTTGATCTGCCTCCAATGCCGCAGGCAGGGGCTTTGCCTGCAGGTTTGCAGCGGGCCCAGCTGTCGGCTTTACCCTCGGCCCCACCCTCGGCGGGAAAAGGCGGTGTATTGCCGAGCAAATTGCCCGAGTCAAGTGCCTCACTGAACGCCACAGAAGTCGCCTTGAACCTGGCACCGACGGCTCCGTCAAACGGCCGACCCGCCCAGGCATCGGTCGCGCCAAAGGTGTCGACGCAGCCAGATACACAGGCTGATTCCCTGGCTCAGGCGCAGGAGCAAAGTGCCGCAGAAGAATCTATCAGGATTGCCTTGGGTCTGGCGGCTGCGCTGGGTATGGTGGCCCCACCTTTGTCACAGGCGGAGGTGTCGCCAGCGCCGGTGAAGCCCAACGTTGCCGATCAGGGTGCACCTGTGGCCTTGAATTCTGTTGGCTCAGTCAATACTAGCCGCGCGCAGGCCACAGAACTTCCGATGGCACCGGCACCGATTCCATTGGCCAAGCCCGTCGATCCACTGATTGCGTCCCTGGTTTCCATGCAAATTGATGCCCAGTCGCAGCCAGTGGTCAAGCCGTCCAGCACGGTGGTTACCGACCCTGTGTCCGCGAGTTCCGATGAGGTGATGCAAGTTGCCATGCGGGTACGGATGGACGTTCAAAGTCAGGAGATTACGCGGCGTCTTGCGCTGATGTCGGGCAGTTCCCAAAAGGCGCGTTGGTCCGCGATTTCGTCGGTGGCCAGCAGCACAGACCTGGCGCATACAACCCTGGACAAACCCTGGGAAACGCTGACCATTGATGCACCTTCCACACTGTTGGAGAGTGTGGAGAGCAGCTTCATCTCCCCGGCTTCAGACACCAATGGGGCAGGGGTGGCGTTCAACACCGTCCCCGCAGAATCGGGCAAACCGGCTGCGCTCAATCCGGCCACAGGCTCTGGCGCGGAGCCACTGTCAGAAAGAGACTTGGCTACCCAGCGTAGCGCGCAATACCAGCAGTTGGCCGATCGCGTCGGGCAGGCACTGGGTGAACGCATGCTCTCGCAAATCGAGCGCGGCGAGTGGAAGCTGGAGTTGCGTCTAAAACCCGAGGCCTTGGGACGTATCGACGTGGCGTTGGCCATGCATGCGGGTGCCCTGGACGCCTCGTTTTCCTCTGATAACGGCATGACGCGCGACCTCATTCTTCAAGGTGCTGTGCGACTCAAGGACGCACTGGCGCAGTCTGGCATGTCTGTTGCTAACGTATGGGTAGGCGGAGACCAGACCAGCAAACGTGACGGAAATCCGACACCCGGAAGATCTTTCAAAGGATCCTCGGGCGCCAGCCGAAGCGACGAAGGCGAAGTGGTATCCGGTGTGAATTCCTTAGGGAGTACTTCGACCGCATCCGATGGGCTCGACGTCCTGGCTTGATGGTGTGTGCATTGATTTGATTCGTAAAGACGAGGTGTTACATGGCTGAAGAAACTCCTACCCCGGAAGAAAAACCGAAAAGCAAGAAACCCATTGTGATGATCATCATCGCCGTGGTGGTGGTGCTGCTTCTTGTCGTGGGCGCTGTGGTCGGGACGCTGTTTGCTACCGGTCAGTTTTCACACAAGCCGCCACCCTCGGCCGATGAAATGCTCGACGCTGAAGCTGGCGGCGGTGGCGGCCACGGAGCGCCTGCGGCCGATGCCCACGGCGCACCTGCTGCGGACGCCCACGGCGCACCCAAAGCCGATGCCCACGGTGCACCCGCTGCCGATCCACATGGTGCCCCTGCAGCCGATGCCCATGGTGCCCCCAAGAAGGCCAGCAAAGACGGTCCTGGCGGAAAGATGAAGTCCAAGTCGCCCGAACAGGCACGCTTTGAGTACACCTACCACCAGCTTGAGCGCGAATTTCTGGTCAATGTATCGGGTTCACGCAAGGTGATGTCGGTGCAGATTGCCATCATGACGCGCTATGACGAGCGCGTTGTCACCAACGTCAAGAAGCACGAGTTTGCGATCCGCTCTGTGGTCATGGACGTGATGCGTGTGACTACCGAGGCTGATATAGCCAAGCCCGATTTCCGCAAGGATTTGGCAGTGCGCATCCGTGATGCCATGAACGGCTTGATTGAGAAGTACGAGGACTTTGGTGGCATTGAAGAAGTTCACTTCACCTCGTTCATCGTGCAATAAAGCTGCCTGACGTACGAATTTTGATTGCGATGGCCAACAACCTGCTCAGTCCCGAAGAGATGTCGGCGCTCACCGAGGGCGTCAATGACGGCTCCATCGCGGTAGACACGGGCTTCAACACTGCTGCGCGGGTCAAGAAGCATGACCTGGCAACCGAGAACAGCAACCTGGGGGTGAATGTCTCGTCGATCGACATGATCAACGAGCGTTTCATCCGCCTCTTCAGACTGAGTTTGATGGAGGTCTTGCGAACCAGTCCGCGTATCAACTCCACCAAGGTGCAGATCGTCCGTTTTGGCGATTACATCAAGGGCCTGAACGCGCCGCTGTCGGTCAACGTGGTGCGAATGAATCCGCTCAGAGGCTACTCGCTGGTCGTCATCGACCCGAGCATTGTGTTTAGCTCGCTGGTGAGTTTCTTTGGCGGCTTTGGTAGCGGCGCTGTGGGTAACCTGTCGCCCGGGCGCATGTTTACACCGACGGAAACCCGCATCATCAAGATGATTCTGGATGTCTCGTTCAGAACCCTGAAAGACGCCTGGTCTCCCTTGCTGGGCATCGACTTCGAGCTGGTGAGCTCCGAAATCAATCCGCAATTCGCCCAAATAGCTGACGAAAACGACCTCGTCGTTGTGAGCCGGTTTGAGACCGAAGGCACGGCCAAGACGCTTGGGTTTATCGACTTCGTCAATCCCTACGCCTCGCTCAAGCCGGTGCGCGAACTGCTCAGCAGCCGCGTGCAGACCGGTGAAGGCAACGAGGAATCAGACAAACAGTGGTACGACCAGTTGGACAGCGCGGTGAGCGAAGCCTGTCTGCAGGCCAGCGTCATCTTTGGAACCTTGCCCATCACCTTGCGCCAACTCGAAGCCATGCAGGTCGGCGATGTTCTGCATTTCAAGAAGCCCGATTTGGCGTCCATGAATGTCAACGGCATCCATGCCTTTGATGTGCATGTCGGCAGCTTGGGTACGCAGACAGCGGTCCAGATTGAGCGCGCCGTCGTGCCGGGCGCGCAATGAAATACCAGGAAGACTGAAATGAACGATACCACCACAGACAGCAGTGTCGCCACAGCCACCGATCCCAATCAGATCAATTCGGATGTGCTTCAAAACATCAGCGTTACCCTGTCCTTCGAGGTGGGGCGCGCCCAGATCAAGATCAAGGATCTGATGCGCCTGACCCAAGGCAGCGTGGTCGAACTCGACCGCCTTGCCGGTGAGCCCTTGGACCTGCTGGTCAACAACACGGTGGTCGCACAGGGCGAGGTGGTACTGGTCAATGAGCGCTACGGTGTCCGCCTGACACGCGTTGTCCCCGCGACCGAGCGCATCAAGAATCTCTAGGCGAATCATGTCAACCGGTGCCATGGGATTCGATTGGTTTCGCTACATCGGTAGCATGGCGTTGGTGCTGGCGCTCCTGCTGGGGCTGCTGTGGCTGCTGCGGCGGTTAAAGGGAATGCAAAGGGTGCAGCAATCAGGCAGTCGACTGCAGTTGTTGGAGACCATCAGCATTGGCCCACGTCAAAAAATATCCCTGCTGCGCGTAGGTTCCAAAGAAGTTTTGGTGGGCATCACGGCAGGTCAATTTACTGCGCTGGGCCATTGGGACGACACGCCAGCAGCACCGGAGAGCGACCTTGTTGCGTAAACTCATTCTCGCTGCTGTCCTGATCGCACCTGTGGCAGCCCTGGCGCAAGGCCTGCCCATGGTCAACGTCACCGGCATTGGAAAGGACACGCAGTACAGCCTGTCGCTGCAGTTGCTGGCGTTGATGACGACCATCACCTTGCTGCCGTCACTGTTGCTGATGATGACCTCCTTTGTTCGCATCATTGTGGTGATGTCGATCCTGCGCCAGGCACTGGGCACCGGGCAAACCCCGCCCAACGCGGTGCTGGTCGGCCTGTCGCTGTTCCTGACGCTGTTCATCATGTCGCCGGTGCTCAACGACGTGTACCAGAACGCCTTGCAACCCTACTTGCACCAGGGCATGAGTTTTGACAAGGCGCTGGCCGCTGCCGAGGAGCCCATCCGTGGCTTCATGCTCAAGCAGACCCGCGAAGACGATATCGCCGTCTTCATGGAAATGGCCCACAAGGGCGAGGTGGCAGGGGGCGAGGCGGTTCCGTTTACCACCCTGGTGCCAGCCTTTATCACGTCCGAACTCAAGAGCGCTTTTTCCATCGGCTTTCTGATCTACATCCCGTTTGTGGTGATTGACCTGATCGTCGCCAGTGTGCTGATGTCCATGGGCATGATGATGCTCTCGCCCATGATGATATCGACGCCCTTCAAGCTGATGCTATTTGTTCTGGTGGATGGCTGGAGCCTGGTGATGGGTTCTCTGGCCGCCAGTTTTGTAACTACGTAAGGGGCTGACAATGGACATTGCAACCGTGGTGGATCTGGGGCATCAGGCACTCTGGATGACGGTCATCATCTCGGCACCCTTGCTGGGCGTGGGCTTGGCGGTGGGGTTGGTGATTGGCATTTTCCAGGCAGCCACCTCGATCAACGAGGCCACCCTGAGTTTCATTCCCAAGGTGGCAGCACTGGCCATCACCTTGTCGATCGTGGGCGGTTGGCAACTCGGCATGCTGGTGGACTACACGCGCGGCATTCTGCACCGCATTCCGACCCTGTTCAATTGAGTAGCAAGGGCGCGCACCATGAATCTGCTCGCAGCAGATATTGTCGAACGGTTCTATTCGTTCCTTTGGCCGATGTTGAGAATATCGGCCCTGTTGATGGCTGCGCCCATTTTCTCCTTGCGTGCACTGAACCTGAGAATCCGCATTCTGCTGGCACTGTCACTCACCTGGCTGGTTTATCCCCTGCACACCTGGCCCCACATTGACCCGGTCTCCGCCGAGGGCACAGTGGAGATATTCAACCAGATTGCCATCGGCTTGCTCATGGGTCTGACGTTGCAGGTGGTCACGTCTGCCCTGCTGGTGGCAGGCCAGTCGATTTCCAACGCAGTAGGCCTGTCTTTTGCCAACATGATCGACCCGAATCTGGGCAACGTCCCGGTGTTGGCGCAGTTTCTTCTCATCCTTTCGACCCTGATCTTTGTCGGCCTGGGCGGGCACGCGCTCTTGCTCGGCCTGGTGATCGAAAGCTTTACCAGCATGCCCATTGGCGCGCCTTTGGTTAGCCAGGGAGCGTGGGCCCATCTGGTGACCTGGAGTTCGATGATATTCATGGGTGCGGTGTTAACGGCCTTGCCGGTCATGGTGACGCTGCTGTTTATCAACATTGGTCTGGGTGTTGCCACGCGTGCGGCACCGAGTCTGAACATCTTCTCGGTCGGATTCCCGGCCATGATTGTGGCGGGCTTTGCTGTCCTGATGCTTGCCTTGCCCAGTATCGCCGCACGCATTCAGTGGCTCTGGATGCAGGGCTTTGTGCAAGTGCGCAGCGTGGTGGGCATCCAATGAACGGGGGCTATCAAAATGTCTGACGACGACAGCTCCCAACGCACCGAACAACCGACCGCGCGGCGGCTGCGTCGCGCGCGTGACGAAGGCCAAGTTGCGCGCTCGGTCGAACTCTCCGCCGCTGCGGTCACGCTGGCTGCCACCACCATGTTCTTCATGATGGGGGGTACGTTGATGACGTCGTTGGCGGGCTATTTTTCGGCCGGGTTCACGTTCGACCGCAAGCTGATGGAAACGCCGGCGCTTTTGCCAGCGGTATTTGCCAGCCAGTTGACGCATGCCTTTATGTTGCTGTTGCCGGTGATGCTGGTGGTCCTGGTGGTGGCGGTGCTTTCGGCGGGTGCCACCGGGGGGTACATCTTCTCCATCGATGCGCTCATGCCTAAATTCTCCAAGCTCAGCCCGATGTCGGGCTTCAAGAGGATGTTCGGACCCACGGCGGCGGTGGAACTGCTCAAATCCCTGCTCAAGGTTTCCATCGTTTCGGTGGTTCTGTGGATGCAGGTGGAAAAACATTCTGAAGAACTGCTGCTGCTGGGTTCGATGTCGTTGAAGCCCGGGCTTTCCCTTGCGGGCTCACTCATCAGCGAGGCAGCGTTATGGCTCACCTTTAGCCTGGTGTTCATCGCCTTGATCGATGTGCCGTATCAGCGCTACACCTACAACAAGCGCCTGCGCATGACCAAGCAGGAAATCAAAGACGAGATGAAAGACACCGAAGGTCGCCCCGAAGTCAAGGCCCAGATTCGCAGGCGCCAGCGCGAGGTGGCCAACGTCCGGATGATGCAAAAGGTCAAGGAGGCCGACGTCATCATCACCAACCCCGAACACTTTGCGGTTGCGCTTTCCTACGATCCCACTTCTGACGGTGCCCCCATTTTGCTGGCCAAAGGTGCCGACCACATGGCCTTGCGCATCCGTACCGAAGCCAAGAACCACAGCGTGGAGATCTTTGCCGCGCCGGAACTGGCGCGTGCGCTGTATTTCACCACCAATCTGGATCAACCGATTCCGGATGCACTCTACTTTGCAGTGGCCCAGGTCATTGCATACGTCTTTGGTTTGGGGCAAGTTCAACCCGGTATGGCACCCATGGCCAGACCGGCTCCGAAGGTTCCGGCGTCCATGCTGTTTGATACAGACGGTCACCTCGTTTCGAAACAGGGCGCATCACCATGAACATGTCGCTACGTACGGCAGAAGACCATATCTCGAATTCACCGCCGTTCTTTTTTCGGTCGGTCGATCGCTTGCGACTCGAGGGCTATGTTGCTGCCCTGACGCTTGATGGCAGGAGTTTGTCGCTGGTCAGCACCCACGAAGCAATCCTTGACCATTACAACACCATGCTGCTTGCGCGCTTGCGCCAGGTGGCGCCCGACTTTGCGGTTGAAGTCTATTTCCCGGCCAGCCCGGAAGCCTTGCTGGCGCGCTTCAACGAAGTGCTGGTCAACAGCTCGATACAAGATGCGATGGATGGCAAGGTTGCCGTGGCGGCGCCGCGCATCTGGATCGTGCACGACACCAGCGCGCTGCCAGACCATGAGGTAGAACTACTGGCGCGCCTGGTGCAACATTTTCCTGCAGCCAATATTCGCGTCGTTCTGCTGATGACGGTGGCGAGCAAGAAACCCGGTCTGCTGAGTTCTTTTGGACGCAGTATCTTGACCTGGGAAATCGAGCCGCCGACGCCCGAACAGGCTCAGAGCATGCTGGAAGAAGCCCGGGTGGAGGGGCGCGAAGGCGCAGTCAAGGCTTTGTTGAAGAAGTTGTCCCTCGCGGCTGCCAGGCCCTCTCAGCCCGATCCTGTTTCACCACCCACGGCACCGGCTGCAACGCCAGCGCCGGCTGCGGCGGCGCAAGCAGCAGCGCCAGAGACGGAGCAAGTGCTTTCCAGGCGCGCGGCTTGGCGCTGGATTCTTGCGGGCGTTGGGATGCTGACGATTTCGTTCCTGTTGACGGCCATGTTCCACGTCTCCTCAGCCGGGTCGCGGCTCAATTGGAGTTGGGCAGCGCTGTTCTCCGGCAACAACCCCATGGCGGGCGAAAGTAGCGCGGCCAAACCGGGCAACACGCAGGTGCCAGCAATCGACTCATCCACTGCAGCCGCTGCCGTTGCGCCGCTGGTGCCCAGCAGCGCGGTGCCTGTCGCGGCAGGCGCTCCGAATGCTTCCGACAAGGCCCCCGATGCGGCCGGGGCGATCAAGGCAGATGTCCAGGAGAAAGCGTTCAATCTGCCGCTGGACGTGTCCGCGGGTCAGTCATGGATCGAAAAGATGCCCCGCGATACGCTGCTGATCCAGCATGTTGCCATTTCCAACTACCAGGAGGCCGTGCTTTGGATGCGTCGGCATCCTGAGTTGACGAATGTGCAATTGGTTGCAACCTATGTGCCCAACCAGGAGTCACCCCAATACGTCATGGTGTCGGGCCCGTTTGATTCGGCTGCCGAGGTCGGGCGCTTTATCGAGCGCGGCGGCATTCCCAAGGATGTGCGGGTTCGCACAGCGCTATCCATCAAGGAGCAGTTGACTCCACCACCACCCGCCGATACCGGTACGGCAAAACGCAAGGAGAAAAACTGATGGCTGAATCTCAATTTGTCCGCAATCAGGACCCCAGCGCAGAAGGCGCAGAAGACACCAACCAACCGGCCAAGAAGAAGGCGGTTGCAGCACACTCAATGATCGTTGAGCAGTTGTACGTCGAGCCGGATTCCTTCCATGCCGCGGAATCCTTTAACGACCGACGCGTAGAAGTTCCACCTCCGATTGCCACGCCACATGGGGTCGAACCGACCTTGGACGTTGTAGCGCCGGCAGTTGTCGAAGTGGCTGCACCCATGCCCGTCGAGGAAAAGCCTGCGCCGGTTGTTGTTGCCAAGGTTCAACCGGAGATGGATTTCCCGGCGCGCCTGATTCATTTGAAAATAGAAAACGACAAGGTGCGCGCGAAACTCAACGAACTTGAGAAGTTGATGAATGCAGGCATTTGAACCTGAGCAAGCAGTCGGACCCCAACTCCAGGTGACCCTATGACCACAGAAACCACTCCCCATGCTGAAGCTGAGCACACTGGTGCTGCGGCACCGGCCGCGCCAGTTGCGCCAGCCGCACCAACACCGAGCGAGCCCGTCGTAACCGAGCCAGCAGCCAGCGATGCGTCACTGGCCGACGACGCGTTCATGGCCGAGGAACTTAAGTCGGCGATCTTCGATTCGGCCGAACTGGCCACACGCAGCGCGGCATTGGCGGCCAAAGCAGGCATGGAAATGCACCAGGCCGCTGCGGCACTGATGACCACAACGCTGTCCCAGCAGAAGATGAACAAGATCCTGCTGGGCGTGTTTGGCGGCGTCTTGGTGCTGGCGCTGGGCCTGTTTACCTTCCTGAGTTTTCGTCTTCAGGATCGGGTCTCGCAACTCGACTCCATGATTCTGGCGGTAGGCAAACGCGTGATCACCATGGACTCTTCGGTCAGTCTGTTTGATTCGGTGAGCGACATCATCAAGGATGTTTCGCAAAAGCAGGATGTCATCAGTAACAACCAAGCCAAGCTGGAACTGCGCATCGACGAAGTGATCAAGAGCATCCAGGCCGCGTCCGAAACCAAACCCAAGCCCCCGGAAGACAAGGGCAAAGAGATGCTCAGACTGCTCGAGGACATCAACTCAAAACTGTCGCAGCAAAGCAATTCCACCAAGGCGGTGTCAACGCAAATCCAGCGCTTGCAAGGCAGCTTGCCCGATGCGGGAGGCATTCGCCGCGAGTTGGAGGAGATGGCCAAGCACATGAAGGAGCGTCCTGCGACCGAAACCGCACCCAGTGGTTCACAGCCCAGTGCTGTGCCACCGGTTGCGCCCAAGCCGCGTGAGCGCCTGGTTCAATATCCGAGAACGTCTCCAGCCGCTGCGGCTGGCGAAAAACCCTGATGCCAGCATCTGGCCGTGGGCCGGGCGATCAGCTCGGCCGCAGCCCGAACTTTTGAATTTTCTCGATCAGCGTTGTTCTCTGAAGATTCAAAATGCGTGCCGTTTGCGAAATATTTCCGTTGGTGCGGCTCAGCGCCTGGGAAATCAGATCGCGCTCAATTTCCGCCAGGCGGTGCTTCAGAGACAGGCCCTCGGGCGGGAGAATCGGCAGCGCCTGGGAAAGCATGGTGATTTTCTCGACCTCGCTGACGCCGGAATCCGCCTCGTCGACCACGGCTGCAAGTGGGCTGGGCGCGCGCACTTCGCCCGAGCCGCCAGCGGCGAGCCTGGCGCTTTGTATGGCAGCCAGACCTCTGGGCAGCAGGCTGGCGGGGAGCGACCCCAATTCGAGGCACTGGCCAGCAAAGAGCGTGCTGAATCGGTCAATCAGGTTGGAGAGCTCGCGCACATTTCCCGGCCAGGCGTATTCCTGCAGGGCGCGGACGAAGTCCGGTGAGAAGGTGATCGGATCTTGATCGGGCGCCACATGAATTTTGGAAAAATGCGAAAGCAGCATGGGCACGTCACTGGCGCGTTCACGCAGTGGCTGCGTGTTCAAGGGGATGACGTTGAGCCGGTAGTAAAGGTCTTCGCGAAACCGGCCTTCCTTGATTTCGTTTTCCAGGTCGCGGTGGGTGGCGGCGATGACGCGCACGTCGATTGGAATGGTGCGCACCGAGCCCAGCGGGTCAATGGTCTTTTCCTGCAGCACGCGCAGCAGCTTGACCTGAATGTCCATCGACATGTCGCCGATTTCATCCAGAAAGATCGAGCCACCGTGGGCCAGCTCGAAGCGCCCGATCTTGTCGGTGATGGCTCCGGTGAAGGCACCCTTTTTGTGTCCGAAAAGTTCGCTCTCCAGCAGTTCCTTGGGGATGGCCGCGCAGTTGATGGGGACGAAATTGCCGTCGGAGCGGTTGGACTGAATGTGCAAAGAACGCGCAACGATCTCTTTGCCGGTACCACTTTCACCGGTGATCAGCACCGTCGAACTGGAAATCGCCACAGCCGGAATGATCTTGCGCAGTGCACGCACTCCGTCGCTTTCCCCTATAAATGCAAGCGAGTTTTTAGAGTATTTGTTGTTCAACGCGGCGTTCCGATATTTCGAAAATTGAATTTAAGGGCTTACCTTGGTCAAACGTGGGACTCAGCATTGGCACAAACTGTTGCGTCGCCATCAGAAACGTACAAAACTGTAGCAAGCACGGCGACACTCTTGTTACTTTGCTGATGATAACAGGGTAAGATGAAAATACACGCTCAGTCACGAGGAAAGCAGTGAACAGTTTAGTTGAAGATCTGTCCATGAAACAGGCTGGCGCACCCTCTGCGACGCTGCCTGCATGGGAGCCTGCTCCCGCATTTGACTGCGCCGTCGCGCAAAATAATCTGGCTTTCATGTACGCCAATGGTCTAGGCGTAGAGCAGGACTACCACGAAGCGCTCAAATGGTACGGCTTGGCGGCGCAAAGCGGTTATGAGCCCGCGCAGCTCAATCTGGGCGTTATGTACGCTCAGGGGCAAGGCGTCACCCAGGATTTGTCCCAGACCCTCACCTGGTACCAACTCGCAGCGGCCAAGGGCTCGGCCGACGCGCAGTACGCGCTCGGGGTGATGTACGCCACGGCAAAAGGAGTGGCCCAAGACGATCTGCAGGCGCGCCATTGGTATACACAGGCGGCCAACCAGGGCCATGCACGCTCCCAGTTCAACTTGGGGTTCATGCTGCTTAACGGTTTGGGCGGTGAGCGCGACGAACAGCAGGCTACCAAATGGTTTGAGGCCGCGGCTGATCAGGCAATAGCGGCGGCGCAATACAACCTGGGCGTGCTGTTTGCGAGCGGCCGTGCAGTGGCGCAAAACCGCGAACAGGCGCTGGGCTGGTATCGCCTGGCGGCCGAGCAGGGTGACACCATTGCCCAAGTCAACCTTGCCTTGCTGTACCACACCGGGCAGGGCGGGGAGCCGGATTTTGCGCTGGCGCTCAAGTGGTACCACCTGGCGGCGGCTGAGGGTGATGCTGATGCCCAGTTCAACCTGGGCGTGATGCATGCCAACGGCCAGGGTGTTGCCCAAAGTTATAGCCAGGCCTTGCGCTGGTTCGAATTGGCTGCGGCGCAGGGCGATCGGCTTGCACAGCACAGTCTGGGCCTGATGTACCAGGGCGGGAATGGCGTGGTCCAGGACTATGTGGAGGCCGTCAAGTGGTTCCGCCTGTCAGCCGCGCAGGGGTCTACGCCGGCGCAGGTCGATCTTGGATGGATGTACGCCAACGGCCAGGGCACGCTGCAGGAGTATGAGCGCGCCCATATGTGGTTCAACATCGCCGCAGCAGCGGGCAATCCCGACGCCCTGAACGGGCGCGAGTTGGTGGCCAAACAAATGACGGCGCAACAAATTGCGCAGGCGCAAAAGATGGCACGCGACTGCCAGAAGCGCAATCTCGTTGATCTGGACTGAAGCACGATGCAGCCCTTGCAAGTTGAAGCCCATTTTTCCGCAATCCCGAGCGCGATTGCACGGCACTTGGCCTCTGCCCGGCACAGCGTGCGAGTGATGGTGCAAGAGTTTACCGACCGGGATTTGTTTGAAGCGCTGGTGGCCTGCCAGCGCCGGGGCGTGTGCGTAGCACTGGTTCTTGCCGATTGCACCGCCAACCGCCACGCGTCCAATGCCTGGGAGCGCCTCACGGCGTTAGGGGCAACGCTGTACTGGTTGCCGCAGATTCCCACGGACGGCGATGAATCGGTGTGTTTGATTGATGACTTCACGGTGGTCAGCGGCGATTTTCAGTGGACGGCCGTTCAGGATGGCGATACGCGGGTCTCCATCCTGGTGCAGCACGACGGCGAGATTGCAGACTACGTGCGCCGCAGTTTCCTGGCACTGGTCGGTGACACCCCGCAGACTACCGGATTCGAGGAAGTTTCAAGCGATGCAGGGCAGAGCCAGGGCGCTGCGTTGAGCGTGTACGAGGATGCGCAACTCGAAGAAATGCGCTTGCATATTCGCATGACCGAGGCCAGAGTCGTTGCGATTGAAACCGAAATTGCCGATATTCACCGCCAGATTCATCTGTTCGACCACCAGCAGGATTTGGCCATTGGCGACCTGATGCGGCGCTACCTTGACCTCAAGCGCCGCTACCTCCATGCCCAGTACCAGCACCAGCAGGACGATTTGCAGCGCCAGCAGGCGCAAGCCGCAGACGACGTGTATCGCGACTACGAAGAGGCACGCTCGGCCAAGGCCAGTGAAGTCGCACCCGAGCAACTCGACCCGGTGCAACAGCGTGAACTCAAGCATCTCTACCGCAAACTGGCGATGCAGTGCCACCCCGATCGTGTCCGCGAAGAGGACAAGGGCCACGCACAAGGGTACTTTCAGCAGTTGCAAACCACGTTTCAGAACAGCGACCTTGCGGGCTTGCAGAAGTTGCGGGGCAGCATTGAAACCGGCCTGGGTGTCAGGGTCGAGTCGGCTGCCATTGATCCGAAGCAGCAACTGCAACAGCGCTTGGCCGAGTTGCAGCAGACGCTGGCGCAACGAAACCGACAGTTGGCTGCGGTGTGGCAAAGCAAGAGTTGGAAAGAGCTCAGTTCGAAGCCGGATTGGAACGCGTGGTTCGCGCAGCAGGCCAAGCGTCTGAAGGCGGCAATGCAGCACTACATGACGGAGTTAAATCAGTTTTCACAGGAAATGCAGGCGTGAGCGCACTCATTCCCGTCGCGTCTGCAAACCAGCTTTCCAGCGCGCTGGTGCGGCGCTGCGATATCGTGCAGACAACGCTGGCCAGCCTGCACCAGAGCGAGCTGATGCAGTTCTTTGAGCGCCAGCCGGAGCTGTACTTCCAATGCGTGCAGCGCCACTACCCGCTGACAGCACAGCAGATTGAGCACCATGGTGACCAATGGGATTGGAAACTGCTGGGCAGCAACCGCGCCATTGCCTGGAGCCCTTGCGCTCTGGAGCGCATGGGCTCCAAGCTTGGTTGGGCCCGGTTGAGTGCCGATGCCGGGTGGCACTGGAGCGTCGAACTGATTGAGCACTTCAAGGACCGCTGGGACTGGGCGCGCTTGCGCAGAAATACCGGTTTGCCGTGGGACTTTCAACTGGTTGAGCGCTACGTTGACCGCTGGGATTGGGCCTGGCTGAGTTGGCATGCGGGCCTGGCGTGGAGCACAGCACTGATCGAAAACTACGTCGACCGCTGGGATTGGGCCGGTTTAAGCGCCAATCCCTCTTTGCCCTGGAACATCGATCTGATCCAGCGGTTCTCTGCGCGCTGGAGTTTTGCCTGGCTTAGTGGCAACCCCGCGCTGCCCTGGAGCGCGGAGTTGCTGGAACAGCATCGGCAGCGTTGGGACTGGGGCCGTCTTTCTGGCAATGCGGCGCTGCCCTGGAGCTTGGCATTGGTCGCGCGTCACCTGGGGCATTGGGACTGGGAGCGTCTGAGCGCCAACGCGGCGCTGCCGTGGAATGCTGAGTTGCTGGCGCATTACCAGGAGCGCTGGGACTGGGAGCGTCTGAGCGCCAACGCGGCGCTGCCGTGGAATGCTGAGTTGCTGGCGCATTACCAGGAGCGCTGGGACTGGAAGCGGCTAAGTGCCAATGCGGCTGTGCCCTGGACGCTTGAGCTGCTGGAGTGCAACCGGGAGCGCTGGGATTGGGAGCAACTTAGCGGCAACGCCGCCTTGCCCTGGGGTGTCGAATTGCTGGAGCGTTACCAGGAGCGCTGGGACTGGTCGCGGCTCAGTGGCAATGCGGCGCTGCACTGGAGCGCCGAGTTGCTTGCGCGTTACCAGGAGCGCTGGGACTGGGAGAGTATCAGCCAAAATGGCGGCGTACCTTGGAGCACGGAACTGATTGAGGCGTGTGACCAAAGGCTGAACTGGGCACAGTTGAGCGCTTGCAGCCAGATTGTTTGGAGCACGGAATTGTTCGAACAATTTCAAGCATCGTGCTACCCGGCGCTGGTTGCAGCACATCAAGATTTCGAGATTTGCAGCCTTTCAAAGGAGCAAGTGGGGGAACTATTGATTAAGATCGAAGGCGTTCGTTCTGCCCCCGTTTCCGAGGCCATGGCTTTGACGTTTGGAGTCGCCTGAGTTGGCAGACAAGGTTTCCCCCATGCAAAACCCCGATCCCCCGAAAGACACCGTGCAGCACCAGGCAGCCAGCGCGCAGCATGTGCTGCAAGTCCATCTTGCCCACCGTGCCAGTGCGGCGCACAAGGAACTGTGGCCCTTGCACCAGTCCCATGGCCCCAGGGTGGATTCCACCCACCACCGTGACCACGCCACAGCGCAGCATGCGGCGTTTCTCACGGCGCACCATCCGGCGTAAGAAAGTGGTAGTGGCCGCATCATGAAAAGTTTGCTCGACGAAGCCGATGCAGCCTACAGCCGGGGCGACTACGCCCACGCCCTGAGAATTTGCCGGCCACTGGCAACACTGGACTACGCTGCAGCCCAAAACAACCTTGGCTTCATGCACGCCAATGGGCATGGCGTCAAGCAGGATTACGCCGAAGCTCTGCGCTGGTATCGTCTGGCAGCACAGCAGGACTACGCGCCCGCCCAATACAACCTTGGCTTCATGTACGCCAATGGGCAAGGCGTGGAGCTCGATTTTGCCGAAGCCTTCCATTGGTACCGGTTGGCCGCCACCCAAGGCTTGGCCGAGGTGCAAACCAATCTGGGCTTCATGTATTCCAATGGCCAAGGCGTGGAGCAGGACTACGCGCAGGCCATGAAGTGGTTCCGCCTGGCTGCAGACCAGGGCGACGCCACGGCGCAGTTCAATTTGGGTTTCATGTATGCCCAGGGCGAAGGCGTTGAGCAAGATCTGGAGCAATCCCTCAAGTGGTACCAGCTGGCTGCCGGGCAGGGCCATGCCTATGGGCAGTTCAGTGTGGGCTATATGTTCGCCAGTGCACTTGGCACCGCGCAAGACAACGAGCAGGCGCTCAAGTGGTATCGCCTGGCCGCCGACCAGGGGGATGCATCGGCCCAGTACAACCTGGGCGTCATGCATGCCAATGGCCAGGGGGTCGAGCTTGACCATGCGCTTGCGCGCGAATGGTTCCAGTTGGCCGCCGCGCAGTCCGACGCCGATGCCCAGTTCAATCTGGGTGTGTTGTATGCCGATGGGCTCGGGGGCGAGCAGGACTTTGCCAAGGCGCTGGAGTGCTACCAGGCGGCGGCCGAACAGGGGCTTGCGCCAGCCCATTACTACCTGGGTCTGATGTACGCCCAGGGGCAGGGCGTGGCGCAGGACGATGCCCTCGCTTTGGAGGCTTACCAACGGGCCGCAGAGCTGGGCGATGCAGCCGCCCAGTATGCGCTTGGCGAGCTAAACCACGCGCAGGCACTGCACTGGTACACCTTGGCGGCAACCCAGGGCCACGCCTGGGCCCAGCACAACCTGGGCGTGTTGTATGCC
>CAIPBW010000170.1 GCA_903863395.1 uncultured beta proteobacterium | reverse complement strand
GGCAGCATCGGGGTCAGCAGTGAGGAAGGTCGGGGCTCGACCTTCTGGTTTGAACTGGCCTTGGCAACGCCAGCGGCAGCGCCCACTTTGAATATTGATTGAGGCTTTCCCCATGCAACGTTTTCTGGACCGCATCGAACGGCTCAACATCAGCACCAAGCTGGCAATCGGGCTGGGTTCCATGCTGCTGGTGGTGGTGCTCATTGGCGTGCAGTCGCTCTACAGCGCACGTAAGCAAAGCGCAGAAATCCGGCGCATGTACGACATCGAGCTGCAAGGCGTCTCCATGATCAAGGAGGCCGCCACGCACTTCATGGAGACCGGGCGCTCGCTGCGCCAGATGGCGCTCGCCCCGGACTCCGCCAGCCGTGCCCAGGCACTGTCGACGCTCAACGACGCACGCGATCGTTTGCAGCGCGCACTGGCGGCGAGTGACAAGCTGTTTGTGCGCAGCGAAGGCAGGCACCTGCTGTTTGAAGTCGACCAGATGGTGACGCGTTACTTGAACAATGTGGACCACACCGTGTTCCTGATCGCTCGTGACACGCGCTTTCACAGTGATGCTGTCGCGCAGTTTTTGGTAAGTGCCGAAAACCTGGCGGCCTTTGATGCGGCCGACCGCTTGATGGTCGCGCTGGTGCGCCACAAGGAGGACGCCGCTGGCGTGGCGGCAAAAGAGTCCGAAGCGTACTCGGTGGAGATCGAATGGTGGTCGGTGGTGCTGATGCTTTCCGGGCTGGTGATGGTGCTGATGGTGGGCACGGTGGTGGCTGCATCGGTGCGCAACCCGTCCGAGCGTTTGCGCCAGAGCATTGAACGCCTGGCTGCGGGAAAACTCGACATAGAAGTACCCGATACCGATTACCCCAATGAAGTGGGTGCAGTGGCGCGCGCGCTCAAGGTGCTGCAGGACGTGGCCCGCAAGGCCGAGCGCATGCGCTGGGTGAGCGAGCGCACCGCCGAAATTTCTGCGCGCGTGCAGGCGATCGAGAAGTTTGATGTGTTTGCCAACGTGCTGATGGAGCAGCTCACGCCCATGTCCGACGCCCATACCGGTTTGCTCTATGTGTACGACCAGCCACGGCGCAGGTTTGTGTTTCAGGGTGGTTGGGGCACGAGCGACCCGGAAATGGTGCTATCCGGGTTTGATTCGAACGACGGATTGCTGGGCCAGTGCGCCACCGACGGCAAACCGATTCTGGTGACCAACCCACCGGCCGACGGGCTGCGGATTCAGTCGGCGCTGCTTGATGCCACGCCGACCTGGGTGCGTATTCTGCCGGTGATGGCCCCCACCGGCGGCGCGGCGCTGGGGGTGATCGAATTGGCCAGCGTGGCACCGCTCTCCCAGCGCCAGGACGATCTGCTTGGCGCGGTGCTGCCGCTGGTGGCGTTGAATCTGGAAATCCTGCAGCGCAACGAGCATGCGCGTGAGCTGCTGTTCCAGACCCAGCGTCAGGCGCGCGAGCTCGAAGAGTCCGAAGTCGAGATGCTCGCCCAGCAGCAAACCCTGCTGACCCAGGCGCAGGAACTGCAGGCGGCACGCGAGCGCGCCGAAGATGCCACCCGCGCCAAGAGCGAGTTTTTGGCCAATATGAGCCACGAAATCCGCACCCCCATGAACGCCGTGATTGGCCTGTCGCACCTGGCGCTCAAGACCGAGTTGTCGCCGCGCCAGTTTGACTACGTGCAGAAAATCAACACGGCGGGTAATTCGTTGCTGGGAATCATCAACGACATTCTCGACTTCTCCAAGATCGAAGCCGGCAAGATGGGCCTGGAGAGCGCACCGTTCTGGCTCGACGACGTGCTTGACAAGATCACCACGCTGGTGGCGCAAAAGGCCCAGGAAAAGGGGCTGGAGCTGCTGTTCCACGTGGCGCCCAACGTACCCGAGGGTCTGGTGGGTGACGCCATGCGCTTTAGCCAGGTGCTGACCAACCTGGTGCAAAACGCAGTCAAGTTCACGCACAAGGGGCAGGTCAAGGTGGCCATCAACCTGTTGCAGCGCCAGGGCAATCGCATCGAGCTGGGCGTGTCGGTCGAAGACACCGGCGTGGGCATGACGCCAGAGCAGAGCAAGAACCTGTTCCAGGCCTTTACCCAGGCCGACTCGTCCACCACCCGACACTTTGGTGGCACCGGGTTGGGCCTGGCGATTTCGCGCCGCTTTGTCGAGATGATGGAAGGCAGCATCGACGTACAGTCCGAGCCCGGCGTGGGCAGCACCTTCAGCTTCAACGTCTGGCTGGATGTTTCCAACCAGCAGCGCCGTGTGTCGGTGCCCGCAGCGCCGCTACGCGGCCTGCACGTGCTGGTGGTGGACGACAATGCCGCCGCGCGTCAGATCCTGTCGGAGCAGCTCTCGGCGCTGGGCCTGCGCGCCGAGAGTGCCGCCAGTGCCGACGAGGGCATGAAGGCGTTGCTCGACGCCGACGAGCTCGACCCCTATTTGCTGGTGCTGATGGACTGGCACATGCCTGAGATCGATGGCGTCGAAGCCACCCGGCGCATCGTCGCGCAACCCAAGCTGCGCCACCATCCGGGCGTGGTGATGGTCACCGCTTTTGGTGCCGAAGAGGTGCGCGAGGCCGGTGGCCGCGCCGGGGCCGTGGCGTTTCTGGACAAGCCCATCAGCCAGTCGCGCCTGTGGGACGCACTGGTGAACCTGACGCGCCCGCTGCAAAAGGCTGCCAACGTGCAGGAGGTGGTGGAGCTCGACGGCCAGATCGAGGGGGCGCGCGTTCTGCTGGTGGAAGACAACAGCATCAACCAGCAAATCGCCACCGAACTGATGGAAGCGTTTGGCGCCAAGGTCAGCGTGGCAGAGAACGGGCAGCAAGCGCTGGACCTGCTCAACGCCGCCCCCGATCCGCTGCCGTGGGACCTGGTGTTCATGGACTTGCAGATGCCGGTGATGGACGGGCACGAGGCCACCAAGGCATTGCGTAGCCAGGCGCGCTTCCAGACGCTGCCGATTGTGGCCATGACGGCGCACGCGTCCGACGAAGAAGGCGCGCGCTGCCTGGCCGAAGGCATGAACGAACACCTGACCAAGCCGATTGACCCCGAAGCCCTGCGCCGCTGTCTCACGCGCTGGTGCAAGGTGGCACCCCCTGTGGCGATCGAGGAACCCAGGGTTACCGGACTCGATCAGACGCTAGGCCTGCGCCACTGTGCTGGCAAGCAGAAGTTGTATGTGCGCATGGTGCAGCAGTTTGCCCACACCATGGCCGGGGCCACCACCACCATCGCCAATGCGCTTGCTGCGGGTGATGTGGTTTTGGCCCGGCGCACCGCCCATACCTTGCGTGGTGTTGCAGCCAACATTGGTGCCATGCGCTGCAGCGACCTGGCCGCCGAGGTCGAAAACGCGCTAGAACATTCCGCCACCCAAGCGCAGGCTGCGGGCCTGGTGCCTGAGCTGGAGCGGCATCTCGCCGGGCTGCTGGCCGACATTGCCAAAGTGTTTCCGACCAGCACGGATGCCGACGCGGTGCCGCCGAGCGCGGTGGACGCCGACAAGCTGCGCGCGGTCTGCGCCGAGCTGGTCGATCTGCTCGATGGCAGTCATGCCCAGTCGGAGACTTTCCTGCGCGACAACGCGGCGCTATTGCGTGCCGGGTTGGGTGACGCATTTGAGTCGATCCGGCGCAACGTCGATGGCTTTGAATTTTCGGTCGCGCTGACCGAGTTGCGCAGCGCCGTGCAGGCGGCGGGGATTGCATTGGGATGAGTGTTTCATGAAATTGTTTCCGGCTGTCAAGCCCACCGTGCTGGTGGTGGACGATGCGCCCGCCAATCTGTCGCTGATTGCTGCGGTGCTGCGCGACGACTACACCGTCAAGGCCGTCAACCACGGCGAGAAGGCACTGCGTCTGGCCAACATCGAACCGCCCGACCTGATTTTGCTGGACATCGTGATGCCCGACCTCGACGGCTACGAGGTCTGCCGACAGCTCAAGGCCAATCCGGTGACGCACGGCATCCCGATCATCTTCCTGACCAGCCGGAGCGATGTTGCGGACGAGGAACTCGGCCTGGAACTGGGCGCGGTGGACTACATCACGCGCCCCATCAACGCGCGCATTTTGCAGTCGCGCGTGAAGGCGCACATTGCCGACACCTGGCGCGCCCGCACGCTGCGTTTCAACAACGATTACCTGGAGTTTGAAGTCACACGTCGCACGCACGAGGTGGTGGCTTTGCAGGATGTGACCACGCTGGCGCTGGCGTCGCTGGCCGAAACCCGCGACATGGACACCGGCAACCACCTGCGACGCACCCAGCACTATGTCCTGGCCCTGGCGCGGCAGTTGCACACGCATCCACGCTTTGGCGACTACCTCACGCAAGAGCGGATGCAGGCGCTGTTCAAGTGCGCGCCGCTGCACGACATCGGCAAGGTCGGCATTCCCGACCGCATTTTGCTCAAGCCCGGCCGCTTTGACGCGGACGAACTCGCAGTGATGAAGCAGCACCCCACCTTGGGGCACGACGCCATCGCCCGGGCCCAGTCCAATGCCACAGCGAGCAGCGAGTTTCTGGAAATTGCCAAGGAACTGGTCTATTCGCACCACGAGAAGTGGGACGGCAGCGGTTACCCGCAAGGCCTCGCAGGCGACGCGATCCCGATTTCTGCGCGCCTGATGGCCGTGGCCGACGTGTACGACGCGCTCATCAGCCGACGCGTGTACAAGCCGGGCATGTCGCACGACAAGGCCGTCGAAATCATTGTGCAAGGACGCGGCACCCACTTTGACCCGGACGTGGCAGACGCCTTCGTCGCCCTGGCCTCCGAGTTTCACACCATCGCCCAGCGCTACGCCGACAGCGACATCGAACTGGAAGTCAAAGCCAGCCAACAAGCCTCAGCCCTTGCCGCTCCCGTGCAAGCCTAGTGCCGCGTTGCCCCGCACGCGTGGGCTCGTGCACCCCGCGAAAATGCATTCTGTAGCTTGCCTGCAAGCGATTCGCAGGAATACGGGGTTGGAGTGCCGCAAGCAGGATTGGTAGCAGAGATTGGGTTTGGGCGAGCAGCAGCAAACGGTTTCGTCACTGCGAGGAGCGAAGCGACGTGGCAGTCCATGTACCTTGGCATTCCTGCATGGATCGCCACGGCCTGAAGGCCTCGCGATGACGAAGTGAAGGGCCTCGCGATGACCAAGTGAGGGCGAGGCGAAAGGCTGTCATTGCGAGGAGCGCAGCGACGTGGCAATCCATGACTTTGGGCTGCGTGGAGCTTACTTCTTCAACTCCAGCGCCCGTTCGTACAAGTGGTTGCGCGCCTGTCCGGTAATGTCAGCAGCCAGTTTGACTGCGGTTTTGAGTGGAAGCTGTTCAAGCAGCAGACGCAGAACGCGGGTGTCGTCACCGGTCGCCACGGGTGCGGCCAGCGGGTGCAGCACCAGCACAAATTCGCCGCGCAAACGGTTGCTGTCGTGGGCCAGCCAGGCGGGCAGGGCCTGGGCACTGACGGTGGCTATCTCTTCAAACTGTTTGGTCAACTCGCGCCCCACGGTAACCAAGCGCTCGCCCAGCACGGCCAGGGCCTGCGCCAGCGCGTCGATGCGGTGCGGTGCTTCCAGCAGAACCGTGGCGCGCTGCTCGCTGGCAAGCGCCTGCACGGCCACCTGCCGCTCGGCCGACTTGGATGGCAGAAAGCCGGCAAACACAAAACCGCTGGCCGCCTCGTCGCGCATACCCGTCACGGATAGCAACGTGGTCACGCTGCTGGCCCCAGGCAGCGGGATGGCGCGCAGGCCCTGGGCCTGCACTGCCTGCACCAGGCGTGCGCCGGGGTCGCTCACGCCCGGCGTGCCCGCGTCGCTGACGTAGGCCACGCGCCGCCCCTGGCGCAGCAGGTCCACCACGCCTTGTGCGGCTTGGCTTTCGTTGTGCTGGTGCAGCGCGAGCAGGGGTTTATCGATGCCGTAGGCGCGCAGCAGCGCCTGGGTGTGGCGCGTGTCTTCGCAGGCGATGGTGTCCACCAGCGCCAGCACGTGCAGGGCGCGCAGGCTGATGTCGGCCAGGTTGCCAATCGGGGTGGCCACGACGTAGAGCGACCCTTGCGGATAAGATTGTTCGCCAGCGGCTTGGGCCGACGCGGCCAGGGCCGCAGAAAATAGTGCGCTCACATGGGTTTCCTTTCACCTCGACCACCGGCCAAACCGGCCACCACCAAAGCGCTCGGCGACGCCGCAGAGCGCTTGGCGCTGGACTACCTGCAACACCGGGGTTTGCGACTGGTGACGCGCAATTATCGGACGCCCGGGCGCGGCGGCGGCGAAATCGATCTGGTGATGCGTGCCGAGGATGGCACGCTGGTGTTTATCGAGGTGCGCAGGCGCGCCTACAGCAGCCATGGTGGCGCGGCTGCCAGCGTGGGCGCAGCCAAGCAGCAGCGCATTGTGTATGCGGCGCGCCACTACCTGTTGCGCCTGGGTTCACCCCCGCCCTGCCGCTTTGACGTGGTGCTGGTCGAACCCCAGGGCGTGCAGTGGATTCAGGCAGCGTTTGACGCTGGTTGAACTGCTTCAGCCGTTGTGCGAACCGCGGTGCGCCCAGGCGGTGGTGTGGCGCTCGATTACGCTAAAGAGCTCGTACATCACCATCGCCATCGCGCCCACCACCACCAAGCCGGCAAAGGCCAGGCCCATCTGCATGGCCGAGCCGGCCGAAATCAGCAGGTAGCCAATGCCTTCGTTGGCGGCGGTCATCTCCGAGACGGTGGTGCCCACAAACGCCAGCGTGATGGCCACCTTGAGCGAGCCATAGAAATATGGCATTGAACGCGGCAGCCCGACCTTGACCAGCACGTCCCAGCGGCGCGCACCAAGCACGCGCAGCACGTCTTCAAGCTCGGGCTCCAG
>CAIPBW010000169.1 GCA_903863395.1 uncultured beta proteobacterium | reverse complement strand
TGACGCCAAGGGCCAACGCCTGGGCACCGTGGTCGAGTGGTTCGACCGCACGCTGGAAATCAACGTGGAGCAAGAAGTTGCCGCCATCGTGCAGGCCGCAGCAGCGGGCGACTTTGGCCAACGCCTCAACCCGGCGGGCAAGACCGGCTTCTACCTGGGCCTGACCACCGGCATGAACGAATTGATGGACACCAGCGAGCGCGGCCTGACCGAAGTGGCCGACCTGCTCGCCGCCTTTGCCGAAGGCGACCTGACACGGCGCATTGAGCGCGACTACTCTGGCCTGTTTGCCCGGGTCAAGGAAAGCGCCAACACCACCGCCGAAAACCTGACCCGCGTGTTGGGCGAAATGCGCATTGCCGCCGATGCCCTCACGGGTGCGGCCAACCAGGTAAGCGCCACCGCGCAATCGCTGTCGCAAGCCGCCAGCGAACAAGCCGCCAGCGTGGAAGAGACCAGTTCCCAGATCGACGGCATGTCGTCCTCGATCAGCCAGAACTCCGACAACGCCAAGGTTACCGAAGGCATGGCTACCAAGGCCAGCAAGGAAGCCACCGAAGGCGGCGCAGCGGTGAGCCAGACCGTGACCGCCATGAAGCAGATTGCCGCCAAGATCGGCATCGTTGACGACATCGCCTACCAGACCAACCTGCTGGCTCTCAACGCGGCCATTGAAGCGGCCCGCGCCGGTGACCATGGCCGCGGCTTTGCGGTCGTGGCGGCCGAAGTGCGCAAGCTCGCCGAGCGCAGCCAGGAAGCAGCCAAGGAAATTGGCGACCTGGCCGGCAAGTCGGTTGCCACCGCCGAGCGCGCAGGCACCTTGCTCGAAGAAATTGTTCCCAGCATCCAGAAGACCAGCCAACTGGTGCAAGAGATCGCCACCGCCAGCAATGAACAAAGCGAATCGGTAGCGCAGATTGGCGGTGCCATGGGCCAGGTGAGCAAGGCCACGCAGCAGAACGCTTCTGCCAGCGAGCAACTTGCCGCCACCAGCGAAGAGCTTTCCGGCCAAGCCGAAAAGCTGCAGCAAAGCGTTGCCTACTTCAAGACCGAAGTCGATGGCCCCGCAGCGCGCAGCGGCGCAGTGGTGACCGGCATCGACCGTCGTGCCATGGCACCCCGGCTGAATTCTCCGCTGACACCCTTGCCGGTGCGGGGCGTAGCGAACCGTAATTTCTCACTCCCCCTGGGCAGGACCAATAACCGCTAACTGCCAGGCCCTATTTTTTTCAGGTGTTTTACTTTTTTTCCAAGGAGATTATTTTGCGTATTCAACACTTTCGACTCAGCGTGCTGGCCCTTGGCCTAGCATCGGCACTATCAGCCAACGCGCAAAGCGCCGACGGCGACCGCCTCAAGGCGCTCGAACAAAAGTTCGGGCAAAGCCTGGCCGTGATTGAACAACTGCAAAAGCGCATTGTCGAACTCGAACAAGGCAAGAGCGGCGCAGCCAGCACGGCGGCCCCCAGCGCAGTGATCAGCCGCGTGGAGTCCCTGGAAAAATCGGTCACCGAGTTGGCAGTTACCGCCTCCAAGGGCGTCACCGATACCGGACTGCCGCTGCACGGCTTCCTGGACGTGGGTTACGCCACGGCCAACGGCACACCGGCGGCCTACGACAAGTCGGGCTTTCGCCTGGGAACCTTTGACATCTACCTCACGCCCCAGTTCAGCGACCGCGTCAAGGGCCTGGTCGAACTGGCATTTGAATACGGCAGCGACGGCGGCCTGGGCACCGACCTGGAGCGCATGCAACTGGGCTACGTGGTCAACGACAACCTGACACTGTGGGGCGGACGCTTCCACACGCCTTATGGCTACTGGAACACCGCCTTCCACCACGGCGCTCAGATCCAGACCAGCATCACCCGCCCGCGCATGATTGCGTTTGAAGACCAGGGTGGCATTCTGCCCTCGCACTCGGTAGGCGCATGGGCCACCGGCAAGTTGGACTCCGGCATGGGCCGTGTCAACTACGACGTGTTTGTCGGCAACTCCGACAGCATGCGCGACGGCACCCTGGACTACAACGCCTCGGGCTTCGAAAATGGAACAGCTTCGATGGGCTTCAATCTCGGCATCAGCCCCAAGGCCATGCCCGGCCTGACCATGGGTGTGCACGGTGTGACCGAGAAGATCAACATCTACAGCGCAGCCGACGCGGATGCCCAAAGCACCTTGCAAATGGCCGGTGCCTACGCGTTCTACGAGAGCGACAACTGGGAAATCATTGCCGAGTACTACGACTTCAACAACAAGGACAACACTGGCAACACCGGCACCCACCACAGCTCGGCTGGCTTCATCCAGGCCGGCTTGCAAGTGGCCAACCGCACAACCGCCTTTGCACGCTACGAGAAGGCCGACCTGAACCAGAACGACCCGTACTTCAAGCGCATGAGCAATGAAACCAGCAACTTTGGCAGTTCGTACCACCAGTCCACGGTGGGACTGCGCTATGACCTCGACCCGCGCTCTGCACTCAAGCTGCAGTTGGAGCAGATCACCGACGAAGGCAACGCCAACCAGACCGTGAACTGGCTGCGCGCGCAATATTCCGTACGTTTCTAAGACCAAAGGGTAACCACCATGAAAGCAAAATTCCTTCAATTGGTCGCCATCAGCGCGTTGGCCACCAGCAGCAGCCTGTGGGCTGGCGATGTGTTCGTGATTGCCAACGCCGGCGTCAACGTGTCGGCCGACGATGTGCGCGACGTGTTTGTCGGCGAAAAGCAGATCGACGGCTCGGTCAAGCTCGTGCCCATGGACAACGCTGCGGCGCAAGCCGATTTTCTGGCCAAGGTGGTCAAGGTCGATGCCGCCAAGTACACCTCGCTGTGGGCCAAGAAAGGCTTTCGCGACGGTGTCAGCCCGCCCGCAGTGCGCGGTGGTGACGCCGAAGTGATCAGCGCAGTCAAGAGCACGCCCGGCGGCATTGGCTACGTGACCAAGGCCCCGGCCGACGTGAAAGTCATTCAGAAGTACTGAGCATGACTGCGGCCTGGCGCTATCTTTGCGGGGTACTCGTTGCCTTCTGCTGCCTGGTGGGTTCCGCTTCTGCGGCACCTGGCTTGTGGCAGTTGCGTGACGAGTTCACCGACGAGTTTGGCACCAAGGCCACGCTGTCGCATTGGGCAGGGGCGCAAACCGTGGTGTCGATGGAATACTCGGCCTGCAAGTTTGTTTGCAGCACCAACTGGCGCCGCCTGCTGGAAATCCAGGCCGAGGCTGACAAGCAGAAAATCGCAGTGCGCTTTCTGATCGTCAGCCTCGACCCTGTCAACGACAACCCCGCCGCCTGGCGCGACTACCGCAAGGTACGCGGCCTGACGCGCAACAACTGGACATTTGTCACCGGCAACCGCAAAGCCACCGATAACGTGGTGGCGGCGCTGGGCGTGAAGTGGTGGATCTTCAACGATTCCATCATGCACGACTTCCGCGTACTGCGCCTGAGCGAGACCGGCACCCGCCTGGCCCTGATGGACAACTTCGAGCAATCGCCCGCCGCGTTTCTGTCCAACTAGGGCGATTTTCCGCCGCCCCAAACCGCGTCCCCGCCTGAACCCGGTGCTTCGGCACCACGGTTTGCCGCGCACTTCCAGAACGCCTAGCCGATTCTTTGACGCCAATCAAGCTTCT
>CAIPBW010000168.1 GCA_903863395.1 uncultured beta proteobacterium | reverse complement strand
TTTTTTTGAGGCCACGCAAGAACAAGTCGCCATTGTTCGCATCTTGCACCGAGAATGCGCTCTGATGCTACGCCGTATATCCCTGCGAACTTTTCTGATCAGCGCCTTGCTGGTCGTGCTGCTGCCGATTGTGATTGCCAGCGGCTGGTTCTTTTATCGCTCGGCGGTCAACACCACGGAGCAGTTTGCGCAGCAGATTGCTGATGAGGTGTCGGGGCGGGTGCGCGAAAAGATCATTGCTTTTTTTGACATCCCGCTGCGGGTGGTCACGTTCAACGTCGAGCAGGCGCGGGCCGGTTATCTGGACTACGCGCACCCCGAGGAGCTGATGCGCCAGTTCCTGCTGCAGATTCGCCAGCAGCCGCAACTCACCTTTGTCTCCATGGGCATGACCGACGGCCAGTACTACGCCGGCAGCCGCCCGCCCCGGGGCGACGACGCGGCCTTGCGCATGCTGCGCGCCCAGGTTGCGCAAGACCGCGCCATGGAGGTGTTTCGCGTGAACGACGCCAACAAGCGCGCCGAACGCATCTCGTACAGCGACATCCATTTCGACGCCCGCACCCGCCCCTGGTACAAGTCGGCCATCTGGAACGGCGGCATGGCCTGGTACGCGCCCTACCGCTATCTGATCAACGACGAGCAGGGCGTGTATGCGGCCATGGGCATGGGCGTGTCGGCCCCGGTGTTCAACGCCAATGGCACCATGATTGGCGTCACCTCGGGCGACCTGGCGCTGTCGCAGGTGGGCGACTTTCTCAAGACCGTGGCCAGCGAGTCGGGCAGCGTGGCCTTTCTGGCCGACTCGGGTGGCGAGCTGCTGGCCACGTCCACAGCCGAGCCCAGTTTCCATCTGGACACCAGCCGCAAGGACTACCGCGTCAAAACCGCCGAAAGCGCCGACCCCATTTTGCGTGCCGTGGGCGAGCGCATTCGCAGCACCGCTGCAGCGCAAGGCAACGTCTTCATCACGGTCAATGGCACGCGCCATCTGGCGCGCTGGTGGACGCACGAACTGCCCTACGGCCCGGAGCTGACCATGGGCGTGATCCTGCCCGAGAGCCAGTTCAACACCCCGCTGCACGGCGTGCTGCGCAACGTGGTGTCGCTCACGCTGGCGGTGATGCTGGCCTCGGTGCTGTTTGCAGTGTTTGTGGCCGACCGCGTGGTGCAACCACTGGCCAAGCTCAGCCATTGGGGAGAGCGGCTCACCCAGGGCGACTGGAACGCCGCCGCACCCAAGTCCAGCCCGATTCGCGAACTCATCGCCCTGTCCGAGGCCATGGGCGTCATGGCCGGGCACCTCAAGCAGCACGCGCAGGAGCTGGAGCACGAAGTGGCCCAGCGCACCAGCGAGTTGGAGCAGGCCATGGTGGTGATTGAACAGGCGCTCACCGACGAGCGCCAGTTCATCGCCATGCTCTCGCACGAGGTGCGCTCGCCGCTGGCGGTGATTGACGCGGCGGCGCAACTGCTTTCCTTCAGGCTCAAGGACGATCCGGCGCAGCGCGGTGTGGTCGAGCGCATCCAGCGCGGTGCCACCCGGCTGGGCACCTTCTTTGACAACTGCCTCACCCAGGACCGCATCGACAGCCAGAACTTCAAGCTGCAAAGCGCGCCCATCGATGTGCGGCGCATGGTGTCGTGGGTGGTGGAGAGTTGCACGCCGCTGTCCAACGACCAGTCGGTGGACGTGGACATGGTGCCCGATCTGCCGCCGCTCCTGGGCGACGAGGTGCTGCTGCGCATTGCGCTTACCAACCTGCTGTCCAACGCGTTCAAGTATTCGCCCGAAGGCACCACGGTGGGATTGCGCGTGTGGTGCGAAGGCGCACTGTGCTGCTTTGCGGTAGAAGACTGTGGTGCGGGCGTGCCCGACGAAGAAGCCGCCCTGATCTTCCAGAAGTACCGGCGCGGGCGTGGTGCCGAGGGCAAGCCCGGTGCCGGGCTGGGTCTGGCGCTGGTGGCGCGCATCGTCGCGCTGCACGGCGGTGGCGTGCGCGTGGAGCGCCGCGCGCCGCTGGGCGCGCGCTTTGTCCTGAGCATTCCGTTCACCGCGCCAACGGCCTAAACTAGACGCCATGAAGCCCGCCAAACCCCGCATCGCCATCGTGGAGGACGATGCCGACCAGTTGCACACCATCGAGGAGTTTTTGCTCGATGCCGGTTACCCGGTGTGGGGCGTGGGCAGCGCCGAGGCGTTCTACCGCCAGTTCATGGTCAACCCGGCCGACGTGGTGATTCTGGACATTGGGCTGCCCGGTGAGGATGGCCTGTCGGTGGCCACGCTGCTCAAGGACAAGCTCCAGGTGGCGGTCATCATCCTGAGCGCGCGCGATTCGCTCAGCGAGCGCCTCTCGGGCCTGCGCTCGGGGGCCGACCGCTACCTGATCAAACCCGTGAGCCTGCTCGAACTGGC
>CAIPBW010000167.1 GCA_903863395.1 uncultured beta proteobacterium | reverse complement strand
TTCACCGGTGGCCAGGGCCGTTCGGATGCGGGCAGGGGTTTGCCGATGGGGGCGGTGGCTTGGCCTTTGGTGACGGCGGCCAGATCTTCGGCGTTGGGGTACTGGCCGAGCAGCCAGTAGTCGAACACACGCCGTGCAATCGGCGCGGCCGAGGTTGAGCCAAAGCCGGCGTTTTCGACAATTACGGCCAGCGCAATCTTGGGGTCGTCGGCAGGCGCAAAGGCGATGTAGAGCGAATGGTCGCGCTGGTGCTCTTCGATGCGCGCGGCGTTGTACTTCTCGCGGCCGCTCATGGATACCGCTTGGGCCGTGCCGGTTTTGCCGCCACTCAAATACCCTGCGCCCGCAAAGGCGCGCGCCGAGGTGCCTTCCTGCGTTACGCCCACCATGGCGCGGCGGATCAGGTCCACGTGCTCGGGCTTGAAGCCCAGGTCCTGCGCCGGTTCGGGCGCAATCGGGCTGCGCTCGCGCGTGGTGGCGTCCTGGGTGGCAATCACCAGTTGCGGCTTGTGCTTGATGCCACCACTGGCCAGCGTGGCCGTGGCCTGCGCCAGTTGCAGCATGGTGAAGCTGTTGTAGCCCTGGCCGATGCCCAGCGAAATAGTCTCCCCGGCGTACCAGCGCTTTTGCTCGGCGCGCTTGTAGTAATTGCGCTTCCACGCCTGGCTGGGCAGCACGCCGCGCACCTCGCCACCAATGTCGATGCCGGTGATCTGGCCAAAGCCCAGCGGCTTCATGAAGTCGTGCATGGTGTCCACGCCCAGCTCGTTGGCAAGCGAGTAGAAGTAGGCGTTGCTCGACTCGACGATGGCGCGGCGCATGTCCATGATGCCGCCGCGCTCGTTTTCCGGGCTGCCAAAGCGGTGGCCGCCAAACATGTAGAAGCCGGGGTCGTTGATCAGGGTAGCGGCCGAGCGCGTGCCGGTTTGCAGCGCCGCCAACGCCATGAACGGCTTGTAGGTGGAGCCCGGCGGGTAGGTGCCGCGCAGCGCGCGGTTGAGCAGCGGTTTGTCGATGGATTCGTTCAGCATCTGCCAGTTCTCCTGGTCGATGCCTTCCACAAACAGGTTGGAGTCGAACGTGGGCTTGCTCACAAAGGCCAGCACTTCGCCGCTGTTGGGGTCCAGCGCCACCAGCGCGCCACGGCGCTGGCCAAACATGTCCTCAATGAGTTTTTGCAGCTTGATGTCAATCGCCAGCACCACCACGTTGCCCGGGGTGGAGGCGCTTGAGGCGAGCTTGCGCATGGCGCGACCACCGGCGGTGGTCTCAACGCGCTCAACGCCGGTGCTGCCGTGCAACTGGGTCTCGAAACTCTGCTCTACGCCGAGCTTGCCGATGTATTCGGTGCCACGGTAGTTGGCCTGGTCGTCATCGTCTTCGATCTTGGCCTTCTCGGCCTGGTTGATGCGCCCGATGTAACCGATCACATGGCTGGCCAGCTCGCCATACGGGTAGTTGCGAAACAGCCGCGCCTTGATGTCCACGCCCGGAAAGCGAAAGCGCTGCGCCGCAAAGCGCGCCACTTCGGTATCGGTCAAGCGCGTGCGGATCGGCAGCGACTCAAAGCTCTTGGACTCTTCCATCAGCTTCTTGAAGCGACGCCGGTCACGCGTG
>CAIPBW010000166.1 GCA_903863395.1 uncultured beta proteobacterium | reverse complement strand
TTGGGGTTAGAGCCAGCCGGCCTTGGCCAGATAGGTGGCCACAAGTTGCGCTTGCAGCTTGTAAACAAAGGGTGTGGGGTGTACTGCATCGGCAAACATGTAGCGCGAACTGTCGCCCGCCACCGTTGTTGCCGCACTGCACACCAGGGAGCTGGGGACCTTGGTTAAATCACACGCCGTGGCGGTCACATTGCTCAGGCCGTAGCGCTCCGGATGGCTGACTTGGTCTTGCAGGTTGGAGAAAGCATCCACAAAAACTACGCCGGGCGTTCCCGCCAGGCTGTCCTGGAGTGTTTTGTTGAAGGTGGTGGTCATGGCCAGAATCAGCGGTTTGGTTTCCGGGGCGGCATTGGCCATGGGCGTCAGGCTGACGTCGGGCAGATTGCTCACCACCACGTGGGTGGCACCCTTGGCGAGGATATTGGCTTTGACATAGCCCGCCAATTTGGTCGCTGCGATGGCCATGCCGGTGACAGCGGCCGCGGCACCGTCACCTGCTGCGTATGCATTGCCGGCCTTTGTTCCGGCGGCGGTCCCGGCGGTCGTTGCAGCTGCCTGGGCCGCTGCAACCATGGGCCCGTAGACCGTTGGCGATGCAACCGCTGCATTGCCCGGTTGCACTGCAGCAGCGCCAACGGCTGCTTGTACCACCGTCAAATCCGTGTGACCCGCGCGGGCCGACTCGGTGAGTAGCGCAGCACCGATGGCCTGCGCCGCAGTGGCCGGGTTGGTGGCACCGGCCGCAAGCGACGCGATCAGGGTACTTGCAAAAGTTTGTGCGCCTGCTGCTGCGCCAGCGGTAGCACCGACCGCGGCGGCATCGGCCTTGAGCTGGTCGGTCAAGCCGAAAATGTCGTTGGCCCCAGCCGCTACTGTTACCAGTTGCGTGTCGGTGAAGTTGGCCGAGCCGTTGTCAATCGCATAGTTCGCAATTTGCGTGACCACCGGGTGTGTCAGCGCACCGGTGATGTCACCCGCGCCGGTGGCGTTGCCTACACCCTTGGGGTTTTCCACCCGGGCTCCACCTTGGGCGTAATTTCTGCACCCCGTCTTGGCGACAGGTGCAACGCCATAGCCGCCTACCCGCGCCGCGCAGGAGGTCAGCCCCATTTCAGCAGCGAGAAACTCGGTCCAGACAGTGGGCGTATTGGGGTTGGTGGCGTCGTTCACCGTGAACTTGCCCCCGCCAGCGGCCGCAATCGAGCCAACGCGGTAGGTGCCAACGTCGCTCAAACTGTCGCCAAACGACACGATCGACGTAAACGCGATGCGTGGCGCCTGATTGCCATCACCGCCGCCGCCGCAGGCAGCGACCAATAGTGCCGCGCCTAACGCAGCCCATGATGACTTGAAAAAATTCATATGTGTTCTCCAGCGAATGAGGTCAATGTGCAGTTCCGGTAGTGTCGGATTGCGGTGGAAGCCACCGCGTGACCAGCGGGCGGCGGCAAATAGAACGTTCGTGCTATCTGCTGCTTTCATGATAAATCGCAAACCGGTCGCGGGAGATTAGGGTATTCCCCCGCCGCACTCTGCGTAGGGGTATTCAGCGAAAGCGCAGCTTCATCAGCAGGATGCTTGCCGCCAGCGACACGGTGATGGCGTTGGCGATGACGATCGGCCACGACTGCAGCAGCAGGCCATAGACCAGCCACAGGCCCACGCCCACGGTAAAGGCGCTGTACATGCCCAGCGAGATGCCGCTGACATCGCGCGTGCGGAATGTGTGCAGCGCCTGCGGCACAAAGCTGGCAGTGGTGAGAAGGGCGGCGCAGTAGCCGATGGCATCGATGATTTGCATGGTCAATTGTTTTGGTTGGCCCATTCCACCAGGGCGTCGATGGCGGGACGGGCGGCTTTGGCGTTGGCGTGGTTGACCAGGGCCACCAGCACCAGGCGTCGGCCGCCGCTGGCGTGCACGTAGCCCGCCACCGCGACCACGTCGCCGAGGGACCCGGTCTTGAGGTGCGCGTAACCGGCAGCGCGCGACTTGACCCGGCGCAGCGTGCCGTCCACGCCGCTGATCGGCAGCGACGCCATTAGCTCAGGCATCAGCGGCGAGGCGTAGGCCACCTGCAGCAGGCGCGCGAGGGCCTGGGCGCTGATGCGCTCCTGGCGCGACAGGCCCGAGCCGTTTTCCAGCAACGGCGCGTCGCTGGCGCTGATGCGCTCCTTCCACCAGCGCTGCACCACGGCGCGCGCGGCCTCGAAGCTGCCGCTGCGCAGCGGCTCGCCGCCTTCGCCATTGGTGCCGTCGGGCAGGGCACTGGCGCGGCCCAGGGTGAGGAACAGTTGCTGCGCCATCACGTTGTTGCTGTACTTGTTGATCTCGCGGATTACCTCAGCCAGTGGCGCGGAACTGAGCTCAAACGCCGGTTTGGCCGCAGCCACGGCGGCAGGCACCGTGCCCAGGCGCACCGCCCCGGCGAGCTTGCCGCCCATCTCCTGCCACAGCCCCTGCACGGCGCGCACAGAAAAACTGGCCGGGTCGGCATAGGCCACGGGCCAGGTCTTTTCGCCGCAACTGGCCGGGTAGCCGCCGCCAAAGCGGATGCGCGACGGGTCGCTGAAATCGGCCTTGAGCGCGCCCCGGTAGTCGCTGCAGTCACCGGCGAGCAGGGGCACGCTGGTTTGCACCTGGACGCCTGCCAGCGGTGGGTCGAACTGGATGCGCGCCAGGTTGCTGCTGCGCTCGGGCGCGAGCGTCATCACGACGGACTTGTAGTTGATCAGCAGCGCGTCGGCGCTGGCGTTGTAGGGGCGCAGCGGTTCGCCATCAAAGCGCGCGGGGTCGGTGGGTGGCAGCGTAAAGGCACTGCGGTCGAGCACGATGTCACCGGCAATCGACATCACCCCCATGCCTTGCAGGCGGCGCAGCAGCAGCCACAGGCGCTCAAGCACCAGGGTCGGGTCGCCCTGGCCTTGCAGGTACACGTTGCCGTACAGGGTGGCGTCGCGCACTGCGCCTTCCAGAAACACCGGCGTGCTCCAGGTGTAGCCCGGCCCGAGCAGGTCGAGCGCGGCGTAGGTGGTCACCAATTTCATCACCGACGCCGGGTTCATGGCCGCGCTGGCGCGGTGGCTCAAGCGTGGCGCGGCGTTGCCCTGGGCATCGACCAGCAACACCGCCAGCGCCTCGCGCGGCACCTTGGCGCGCGCAAGCGCGGCCTCCACTTCGGCGGGCAAACCCTGGGCCTGCGCCAGGGCGGCAAACGCGCAGGCCGCCAGGCTGGCAAGCAGCACTCGGGCAAGGCGCACAAGGGGGCGGGAGGACATGGCCGCATTATCCGGCGTGACAGCGCCTGCACGGCACCATCCCCGATAATCAGGCGATGCCTCACACGTCCAAGCCAGTCGGCGCTTTCCTCTCTCCCAAACTGGTGGGGTTGCTGGCCGCGCTGGTCACGGTGCTGATCTGGACCTCGTTCATCGTCATCGCCCGCGCCTCGGCCGACCCGGCGCGCGGCGGCGTGCTCAGCCCGTTCGACATCGTCTATGCCCGCGTCTGGGGTGCCAGCCTGATTTTGCTGCCCTGGGGCTGGTGGATCAACCAGCGCGACCGGCTGCGCCGCGACGAGGGCAGCCCAAGCTTTACCATCGCGGCGCGCGACGCGGCCGGGGGCTCGCTGCTCGGCTTTTCGCCGCTGCCGCTGCGCACCACCATCAAGGTGGGTCTGTTTGGTGGTGTGCTGTACGCGGTGTTGGCCTACAACGGCTTTGTGTTTGCGCCTGCAGCGCACGCCTCGGTGCTGATGCCTGGCAGCCTGCCGCTGTGGACGGCGCTGCTGGCCGTGCCGTTTTTGGGCGAGCGCATCACGCCAGCGCGTGCGGCCGGGCTGGTGCTGATTGTGGGCGGCGATTTGCTGGTGGGGGGCGCCAGCCTGCTCAATGCGCTCGATGGCAGTGGCATCTGGCGCGGTGACGTGCTGTTCATTGCCTCGGCCGTGGTCTGGTCCACCTACAGCGTGCTGGTGCGCCGCCTGTCGCTCGACGCGGTGCGTGCCACCATCGCCATTACGGCGTTTGCGTTTGTGGTTTTTGTTCCGGCCTATAGCGTGCTGCTGCTTGCGCACGCGGTGCCGGGCCGGGTTTTTACTGCGCCCTTTCATGACGTGGCGTTCCAGATGTTCTTCCAGGGCGTAGGCTCGGTGGTGATATCGGGCATCAGCTTTACCAAGATGATCCAGCACTTCGGGCCGGTGCGCTCCACCATGATTACGGCGCTGGTGCCGGGCCTCTCGGCCATGGCGGCGGCTGTTTTCCTGGGCGAGCCGCTGTCGTGGAACCTGCTGGCCGGGCTGGCGCTGGTCACGCTGGGCATTCTGTTTGGCGTGCGCCAGGTTGCGGCTACCCGCGCTGCGGCTCCCGATGCCGCGCGCGCCTGAGGTTTGTGCATGAAGCTGCTGGCCTTTGATACCGGAACCCAGGCGATGTCGATTGCGGTGGCGCGCACGGTCGATGGGCAGGTGCGCGTCTGGCAGCACAACGCTGCCGGGGGTGCGCAGGCTTCTATCGGACTGATTGCCGCCATGGAGGACTTGCTGGCGCAAGCCGGATTGCGCCTTGATGAACTGGACGCGATCTGTTTTGGTGCCGGGCCGGGGTCGTTTACCGGGCTGCGCACTGCCTGTTCGGTGGCGCAGGGACTGGCGTTTGGCGCGGGCGTGCCGGTGGTGGCGGTGGATTCGTTGTTGGCTGTGGCCGAGGACGCGCGCGCGACCGCGCTGGGGGCGCAACCAAGCGGCAGGGTGACGGCGCTGCTGGACGCGCGCATGGACGAGATGTACGCCGCCACCTACGCCTTTGAGGGCCGCCGCTGGACCTGCCTGCAAGAAGGTGTCCTGGTGCGGCCCGAGGCTCTGGGCACGCTCCTGGCCACGTGCGCGCACAACGCCGCCACTGACGTGCCGTGGGCACTGGCGGGCAATGTGTTTGATGAATACGGCGCACGCTTTGGTGCGCTGCCTGCGGCGTGCGCCAGCGGCGCGCGCATTGCCGCATTGCCCAGCGCGGCTGCCATGCTGCGTTTGGCACCGCTTCTGCTGGAAGACGGGCAGGCGCAAGACGCCGCGCAAGCCTTGCCGCGCTACATCCGCGACAAGGTGGCACAAACCACCGCCGAGCGCATGGCAGGCAAGGCACTGGCGGCAAGCGCAGCGGCAGGGGCAACGCCTGAGAACGCACCCGGCACCCTCGCGCATACAGGTTGAACCCATGCTGCCCGAGTCGCCCCCGCTGGAACTACAGTTTGAGCCGCTGCTGGCTGATCGGCTCGACGAAGTGCTGCGCGTGGAGCAGCGCGCCTACCGCCACCCCTGGAACCGCACCAATTTTCTGGACTCGCTGCACGCGGGCTACCAGGCCCAGTTGCTGGTGGCGGGCACGCAGATTCTGGGCTATTTCGTCGCCATGAAGGGCGTGGACGAAGTGCACCTGCTCAACATCACGGTCGATCCACCGTACCAGGGGCAGGGCTGGGCGCGCCTGATGCTTGACGCGTTGGCGGTCTGGGGGCGCGGGCAAGCCGCCCAATGGGTCTGGCTGGAGGTGCGCGCGAGCAACACGCGCGCATTGCGTGCGTACGAGAGCTGCGGCTACCGGCGCATGGGCGAGCGCAAGGATTACTATCCGGTGGGTGACGGCCAGCGCGAAGCAGCGGTGGTCATGAGCCTACGCCTTTAATACCATGCCCCTGGAACTCGACGACCGCCAACGCGCCATGCTGCAACAGATGGGGGTAGCGGTGTGGCTGCCCGCAACGGCGTTTGTGCCTGCAGCCACGCGCGCGAGCACGCGCACCGCGGCTACACCTGCAACAGCACCCGCGCACGCGCCCTTGCGTCAGGCCACGCCCGTTACGCCCGCGGCTGCCACCGCGTCCGTGGCGTCCGCCACCGAGCCCAACGGCATGGAGTTCGCTGCGCTTGACTGGCAGGCATTGGCCCAGCGCGCCAGCACCTGCCAGGACTGCGCGCTGTGTGCCAGTCGCAAACAGACCACGCTG
>CAIPBW010000165.1 GCA_903863395.1 uncultured beta proteobacterium | reverse complement strand
TGGAGTCGTTCAGGTTCAATCTGCCGTGCGACCCGCAACTGCGCAGCGCGCTCGGGCTCGACGGTGCACTGGTGCTGGGTTTTGTCGGCTCGTTCTACCACTACGAAGGCTTGCATCTGCTGCTGCAGGTGGCGCAGCGCATGCTGGTGCGCCACCCCCAAGTGCGTGTGCTGCTGGTGGGCGGCGGCCCCGAGGAAGGGCGCCTGCGCGCGCAGGCCACAGCCCTGGGGCTGCAGGACCGGGTGCTGTTTACCGGACGGGTGGCACACGCCGAGGTGGAGCGCTACTACGCGCTGATCGACATGCTGGTGTACCCGCGCCTGCCCTTGCGCCTGACCGACCTGGTGACGCCGCTCAAGCCGCTGGAGGCGATGGCGCAGGGCAAGCTGGTGGTGGCGTCCGATGTGGGCGGGCACCGTGAGCTGATCCGCCACGGCGAAACCGGCGTGCTGTTTGATGCGGGTGATGCGGCGGCGCTGGAGCGTGCGCTGTACGCGCTGCTGGCCCAGCCCGAGCGCTGGAGCGTAATGCGCGACCAGGCACGCCGCTTTGTGGAAGTAGAGCGCACCTGGTCGGCCAGCATCGATGGATACCGTGCGGTTTATCAACGTGCCATGCAGCGCCGCCAAGATACTTCGGGCAAACAACCCTGAGGATCGTCCTACTGTGTGTGGCATTCACGGAATCTATCGCTTCGACGGCCAACCCATTGCGCTTGATGACTTGTCCGCAATGGGCAACCTGACGCGCCACCGCGGGCCGGACTCCGAGGGCATGTACGCCCAAGGCCCGTGCGGCATCGGGATTCGGCGTCTGTCGATCATCGATGTGGAGGGCGGCAGCCAGCCGCTGTCCAACGCCGACAAGACGCGTTGGCTGGTGTGCAACGGCGAGATCTACAACTACCGCGAGTTGCGCGCCGAACTGCAGGCCAAGGGCTACGCATTCAAGACCGGGTCCGACTGCGAAGTGCTGCTGCACCTCTACGACGCCGAGGGCGATGAATTTGTGCACCGCCTCAACGGAATGTTTGCCTTTGCCCTGTGGGATGCGCGCCGCAGCCGCCTGCTGATCGGGCGCGACCGCCTGGGCATCAAGCCGCTGTACCTGTTGCAAGGGCGTGGGTTCCTGGCCTTTTCCACCGAGGCCAAGGCCTTGCTGGCCTTGCCCGGGGTGAGCGCGCAGTTGAACCAGGCGGCCATCACCAATTACCTGGCTCTGGGCTATGTGGCTGCGCCCGACTGCATCTTCGAGGGCATGCGCAAGCTGCCGCCTGCGAGCCTGCTCGCGCTCGAAGGCCAGCACATGCGCCAGTGGTGCTATTGGAAGGTGCCCGCCAACATCGAGCGGCAAATTTCAGAGCACGAATGGATTGAACGCGTGCGTGCGCAGCTCGACGCATCGGTGCGCATGCAGATGGTCAGCGATGTGCCGATTGGGGCGTTTCTCTCGGGCGGGGTGGATTCCAGCGCTGTGGTGGGCCTGATGGCGCGCCACTCGTCCCAGCCGGTCAGCACCTACGCCATCGGCTTTGAGGGCGGAGCGGCCGAGGCCACCTACAACGAGTTGCCGCACGCGCGCCGTGTGGCCGCGCTGTTTGGCACGCGCCACCGCGAGATTGTGGTGCGCCCGGATGTGATCACACTGCTGCCCAAACTGATGTGGCACATGGACGAGCCCATGGCCGACTCGGCATCGGTCACCACCTACCTGGTGTCCCGGTTTGCGCGCCAGGACGTCAAGGTGATTCTGTCGGGCGTGGGCGGTGACGAACTCTTTGGCGGCTACCGCCGCTACCTGGGCGACCATTACGCACACCACTACCGCCGCCTGCCGCACTGGCTGCGCAACTACGCCACACGCTTTGCCGACCAGCTTCCGGCTGACCGGCACAGCGCCGCGCGCAACGTGCTGCGTCTGGCCAAGGGCTTCATCGCCAGCGCCGAGATGCCATCGGACGCGCGCTACCGCAGCTACCTGCAGGTGCTCGACCGGCAAACCGTGTCGGCCCTGCTGCTGCACCCGCAACGCGCCAGCCCCGACCCCATGGACCAGGCGTTTGCGCACGCGGGCGAGCAGGACAGCCTCAACCGCATGCTCGCAGTCGATGCGCAAACGCAGTTGCCCGACGACTTGCTGCTGCTGACCGACAAGATGAGCATGGCTGCCTCGTTGGAGTGCCGGGTGCCGCTGCTGGACCACCAACTGGTAGAACTGGCTGCCAGCATCCCAGCAAACATCAAGGTGCGCGGGGGGCGGCTCAAGCATGTGCTCAAGGAATCCCTGGAAGGCTTGCTGCCGCGCGACATTCTGAACCGGCAAAAGCGCGGGTTTGGAACCCCCATGGGCGCGTGGATGAAGAACGGCCTGGCGCCGCTGGTGCAACACGCGCTCGCGCCAGACGTGGTTGCGCGCCGGGGGTTGTTTCGGCCCGAGGTGGTGGCGCAGCTTGTGGCCGACCACCACGCCAGCCGCGTCGACGGAACGGACGCCATTTTGGCGCTGTTCAACCTGGAGCTTTGGAGCCGCATCTACCTCGATCGGCGCAGCCATGAGGACGTGACCTTAGAACTTACCGCCCACCTACCATGAACATCCTCTACCTTTGCCACCGCTTTCCGTTCCCGCCCCGGCGCGGCGGAAAAATCCGGCCATTCAACATGATCCGGCACCTGACCTCGCGCGGCCATCGGGTCACCGTGTGCTCGCTGGCACGCTCGCCCGATGAAGCGCACGAGGGCGAAGGCATCGCGCCATACTGCGAAGGCTTCGAGATGGGGCGCGTCACCGAGTGGGTTCAGGTGGCGCGCATGGTGGTGCGCCTGCCCACCGTCACGCCTTCATCGATGGGATTTTTCTACTCGGCCGAACTCGATGAGCACTTGAAGAAACTGCTGGCCTCGGGCAAGTGGGATCTGATCTTTGTGCACTGCTCGTCGGTGGCGCAGTACGTGGCGCATGTGCGCGGGATTCCCAAGATCCTCGACTTTGGCGACATGGATTCGCAGAAGTGGCTGGAGTACGCCAACTACAAGCCGTTCCCGCTGTCGCTGGGCTACCGGCTCGAAGGCAGCAAGTTACTGGCCTACGAAAAACGCCTGGCGCGCTCGTTTGACATCTGCACCACCACCACCTTTGCCGAGTGGAAGACGCTGCAGGGCTACGGTGCCGGGACCGACATCGACTGGTTTCCCAATGGCGTGGACACCGACTACTTCAGCCCGGCCGCCGGAGCCTACGACGCCGACACCATCAGCTTCATCGGGCGCATGGACTACTACCCCAACCAGGAGTGCATGACGCGCTTTTGCCAGACCGTCTGGCCGACGCTGCGCCGTCTGCGCCCGGCGCTCAAGTTGCTCATCGTGGGGGCCGACCCCACGCCCGCGATCTGCAAGCTCGGCGATATTCCCGGGGTCACGGTCACCGGCTCGGTGGCCGATGTGCGCCCCTTTATCCGAAGCTCGGCACTGATGGTGGCACCGCTGCAGATTGCGCGCGGCACGCAGAACAAGATTCTGGAGGCCATGGCCATGGGGGTTCCGGTGGTGACCAGCAGCGTGGCCGCAGGCGGTGTTGACGCCATGTCGCAGGCCCACTTTCTGGTGGCCGATACGCCGCAGGAACTGGTGCCGGCGATTTTGAGCATTCTGGATAACCCATTGGAGCGTGCCCGGCTGGCCGAAGCCGGACGCGAGCGCATGCGGTCCCGCCACGCGTGGGCGAACTCGATGGCACGGCTCGATCGCATCATCGATCGCAGCATCCGCAATTTTTCAAACAGCAGCATGGGAGTAGCGGCATGAGGATCAGCATTTTTGGACTGGGCTATGTAGGCGCAGTCTCTTTGGCGTGCCTGGCGCGCGATGGGCACGACGTGATTGGTGTGGACATTGACCGCAGCAAGCTCGACCTGATCATGGCCGGCAAAACGCCGGTGGTGGAAGAGGGCATGGTTGAACTGATGGCCCAGGTGGCCGCCTCGGGCAAGACCCATGTCAGCAGCGACGTACGCCAGGCCGTGCATGACAGCGAGATTTCGCTGGTGTGTGTGGGCACGCCGTCCGCGGGTAATGGCAGCCAGGACCAGAGCGCTATCTTGCGCATGGCGCACGAGTTGGGTCAGGCGCTGCGCGACAAGGCCGAGCCCCATGTTCTGGTGTTGCGCTCCACCCTGGTGCCCGGCACGGTGGAAGACGTGCTGCGCCCGATCATCGAACAGCAATCCGGCAAAAAGGACGGCGAGGGCTTCTTCCTGTGCTTTCAGCCCGAGTTCCTGCGCGAAGGCTCGTCGATACGCGACTACGACCACCCCCCGCTGACCGTGGTGGGGGCCAACCACGCGTTTGGGGTGGAGCGCTTGCGCGCGCTGTTTGGTCATCTGCCGTGCAAGTTCGTCCATACCTCGGTGCGCTCGGCCGAGATGATGAAGTACTGCTGCAACAACTTCCACGCACTCAAGATCACCTTTGCCAACGAGACCGCGCGCCTGTGCGATGCGCTCGGCGTCAACGCGTTCGAGGTGATGGACCTGGTGTGCCAGGACACGCAGCTCAATATCTCGCGCGCCTACCTGCGCCCGGGCTTTGCCTTTGGCGGCTCGTGCCTGCCCAAGGACTTGCGCGCCACCACCCATCTGGCCAAGATGCGCGATGTGGAGGTGCCCATGCTCGCGGGCATCATGCCCTCCAACCGTGCCCATCTGGAGCTTGCGTTGAACAAGTTGCTGAGCACAGGCAAGCGCAAGATCGGCTTCATCGGCCTGTCGTTCAAGACCGGCACCGACGATCTGCGCGAGAGCCCGCTGGTGACGCTGGCCGAGCAGCTTATCGGCAAGGGAATAGCGCTCTCGATCTACGACCCCGAGGTGCATCTGGCCCGCTTGCTCGGGGCCAACCGGCATTTTCTGGAGAAGCACCTGCCGCATATCGGCCAGATGCTGCAAGCCGATCTGGACTCGGTGATTGACAGCTCCGAGGTGCTGGTCATGGGCTCGACCGACCCCGCCGTGTGCGCGGCGTTGCAGCAGCGTTGCAGGCCCGACCAGGTGGTGCTTGATCTGGTTCACATTGCCAATCCCGCTGCCTTGCGTGCGCGGGTCGAGGGCCTGTGCTGGTAAGCGCCCCCCGATTGGCACGCACCCCGCTGTGGGGGCGTCGCGCCGTGGCCGCGGGCGTGTGCCTGGCCGTGCTGGCTTCGCTCACGCTTGCGCCCTACCTGGTCAGCTCCAGCGAGCAGGTGCGTTTGCGCAACGCCTTGCTGCTCGAGCCGGTGCAGCCGCAGGGCTTTGACTGGCAGCCCGACACCGTGCCGCCAGACTTTGCGCTGGAGACGCTCGCGCCCGACCCCGCCTTTGTCGAAGCCGCACGGCAACTCGGCGTGTTTGGCATGGAGTCGGATTGGGAGCGCGCGCTGGCCATCGGCGGGCATCTGTTGCGCAACCCCCATTTGGTGGGCACGCCGATCCAGTCCCGGCT
>CAIPBW010000164.1 GCA_903863395.1 uncultured beta proteobacterium | reverse complement strand
GGTGCGCTGCAGCGCCACCACACCGGCCTCCTGCACGCCCGGGTATTGCCCCAGCACGCGCTCCACTTCCTGCGGGTCGATCTTGACGCCCTGCAGATTGATGCGGTGGTCAGCACGCCCGGCGAGCGTCAAATGGCCGCGCAGATCCACGCTGCCGAGGTCGCCGGGGTAGTACCAACCGTCGCGAAACGCCTTGGCGCTGGCCTGCGCGTCGTCCAGGTAGCCACTGGCCATGGCGACTGAGCGAAAGCGCAGCAGCCCGACACTGCCGGGTTCAAGCACCTGGTCGGCAGCATCCACCGCCTGCGCCTGTACCCAGGGCGCCAGGCGTCCGGCGCTGGCGGGTTCGGCCGCAAGCAGGGCGGCGTCGGTCAGCGCCAGTTCACCGGTCTCGGTGGCGCCGTAGCTCAGTCGCACCTGCGGGCACAGGTAGTCGGTAATCTGCTGCATCAGGGCCGGTGCCACCACGCTGCCGCCCAGGGTGATGGATGTCAAACCAGGTGCCACCTGCGCACGCGTGAGCCGCTGGCGCTGCATCACCGCGACGATGGTCCCCGCAATCGCGGGCGTGGTCAGCAAATGGGTGGGTTGGTCGCGCTGCAGCACGGCAAAAAACTCCTGCGGCGTGGCGTTGGCCGGCACCACCAGAGTGCCCCCGCCGCTGAGTTGAATCAAGGCACGCCCCAGGCACAGGCCCATGCCCATGTCGGCAAATACCAGCAAGGCACTTTGGTCCACAGCGCTGTTCGCGCCCAGGCTGAGGGCGTAGCGCAACGCGCAAGCGCCATGGGTCCAGCCAATGCTCTTGGGCGTGCCGGTGGTGCCCGAGGACAGTGCGACGCGCCACACCTGTTCATCGTCACCCAGCGCCACTGCAGACGCCACCGGCGCTTGCGCATCCAGGTCGGAAAACAGGCTGCCAATGGTGATCTGCGGCACCGACACCGGCACCGCGTCGCGCGCTGCCTCCTGGTCGTCACGCAGGTAGAAACTCACCCGGTTGCGCTCGAGCAGTTCGCGCCGCAACTCAGCCGGCCACGCGGCGTTGAGCGGGGTTGATACCGCGCCCATGCGCGCCAGGGCCAGCACCAGACTCACATTGGCCGCCGCATCGGCGCAGGAGATCGCCACGCAGTCTTGCGGCACAACACCCAGGCCCGTAAGGCGGGCCATCAGTTTTTCAACCGTGACGCGCAGACCGCTGTAACTGATCGCGCGGCCCTGCTGTACCAGCGCCGTGCGCTGTGGCCAGCGGTAGCTGTTGCGCCAGATCGCGTCGGTAATGTGCATGGCGAAGGTGCGCTACACCAGCACGCGCTCGATGCCGCCCGCATTGGCGGTTTGCACGTACTTCTGCAGCCAGTCGGGCCCGAGGATCTGGTTGGCCATTTCAACCACGATGTAGTCGGCTTCAAGCAGACCGGTCTTGAGGTCGTCCTGGTAGCGCGTCAGGCCCATCAGGCAGCTCGGGCAGGAGGTGAGAATTTTCAGGTTCTGCCCGGCTTTAACGGCACCGCTGTCGCGCAACTGCGCTTCACCTTTGCGCACTTCTTCTTCCTTGCGGAAACGCACCTGGGTAGAAATATCCGGTCGCGAAGGGGCCAGCCCCCCGCTCTCGCCGCAGCAGCGCTCGCTCTTGAGCACCGCGTCGCCCACCAGCGCCTTGACGGTCTTGAGCGAATCCTGCAGCTTCATCGGGTTGTGACAAGGCTCGTGGTACAGGTAGGGCGCGCCCGCACCGCCACCGGAGACCAGGCTGATGGATTTCTCCAGCAGGAACTCGTGGATGTCGATGATGCGGCAGCCCGGGAAGATGTCCTCAAACTTGTAGGTCTGCAACTGGTCGTAGCAGGTGCCGCAGCTCACCACCACGGTCTTGATGTCAAGGTAGTTGAGGGTGTTGGCCACGCGGTGAAACAGCACCCGGTTGTCGGTGATGATCTTCTCGGCCTTGTCGAACTCGCCCGAGCCGCGCTGTGGATAGCCGCAGCACAGATAGCCCGGCGGCAGCACGGTTTGCACCCCGGCGTGCCAGAGCATGGCCTGGCTGGCCAGCCCCACCTGCGAGAACAATCGCTCCGAGCCGCAGCCAGGGAAGTAGAACACCGCCTCGGTCTCGGCCGTGGTGGTGTGCGGGTCGCGGATGATGGGAACGTAATGCGCGTCTTCAATGTCGAGCAGCGCACGCGCCGTTTTCTTGGGCAGGCCACCGGGCATCTTCTTGTTGATGAAGTGGATTACCTGCTCTTTGATTGGTGCCGTGCCTACCGTGGCCGGTGGTGTCTGGGTCTGCTTGCGCGCCAGCACGTGCAGCACGCGGTTGCCCAGGCGCTGGGCCTTGAAGCTCAAGCCGGTGAGCAAGCGCCCCGCCGCAATCGCCCCGGGGCTGGCGGTGCCGATGAACCACGACTGGAATTGCGCCGCCGGGCGGAAACTCTTCTTGCCCATCTTGCGCAGCAGGTTGCGCATGTTCATGGTGACGTCGCCAAAGTCGATCTTCACCGGGCACGGCGAGAGGCACTTGTGGCACACCGTGCAGTGGTCGGCCACGTCTTCAAACTCTTCCCAATGCTTGATCGAAATGCCGCGGCGCGTCTGCTCCTCGTACAGAAAAGCCTCCACCAGCAGCGAGGTCGCCAGAATCTTGTTGCGCGGGCTGTAGAGCAGGTTGGCGCGCGGCACATGGGTTGCGCACACCGGCTTGCACTTGCCGCAGCGCAGGCAGTCTTTGACCGAATCCGAAATCGCCCCAATGTCGCTTTGCTGCATGATCAGCGACTCGTGCCCCATCAGCCCAAACGAGGGCGTATAGGCGTTGCTCAGGTCGGCATAGTGCAAAGTCAGGTCGCTCTGCTGGGTGCTTCCCGCAGGCACGCTTTGCGCCTTGGTGCGCAGCAGCTTGCCCTTGTTGAAACGTCCCTCGGGGTCAACCCGGCCCTTGTAATCGATGAAGGGTTGCAACTCGGCGTCGCTCAAAAACTCCAGCTTGGTGATGCCAATGCCATGCTCGCCAGAGATCACGCCGTCAAGCGAGCGCGCCAGCGCCATGATGCGCTTGACCGCACCGTGCGCGGCCTGCAGCATCTCGTAGTCGTCGCTGTTGACCGGGATGTTGGTGTGCACATTGCCGTCGCCCGCGTGCATGTGCAGCGCCACCCAGACACGGCCCTTGAGCACACGCTGGTGAATGGCGTTGCATTCCTTGAGCACGGCCTCAAAAGCGCCGCCGGTAAAGATGTCTTGCAGCGGTGCGCGCAACTGGGTTTTCCAACTGGCGCGCAGGCTGTGGTCCTGCAACTGGTGGAACAAACCTTCCACGTCGGCAAGCCACTGTTGCCACTGCGCGCGCACTGCGGCAACCAGCGCGAGCGCCTGCGCCACCCGGTCTTCGAGCAACTCGGCCGAGCTGATGAAGCTGGCGTCATCGGTCTTGCCCAGCGGAAGTTGGCCGCTGGCAAAAAACTCCGTCAGCGCGTCGCACAGCGCGAGCTTGTTGGCCAGGCTGAGTTCGATGTTGATGCGCTCAATGCCATCGGTGTACTCGGCCATGCGCGGCAGCGGAATGACCACGTCTTCGTTGATCTTGAAGGCGTTGGTGTGGCGGCTGATGGCGGCGGTGCGCTTGCGGTCGAGCCAGAACTTCTTGCGCGCCTCGGCGCTCACGGCCACAAAGCCTTCGCCGCTGCGTGAGTTGGCAATGCGTACCACCTCGGAGGTGGCGCGGGCCACGGCGTCGGCGTCGTTGCCCGCGATGTCGCCAAACAGCGCCATCTTGGGCAGGCCGCCGCGCTTGCTCTTGGTGGCGTAGCCCACGGCCTTGAGGTAGCGGTCGTCCAGATGCTCCAGCCCGGCCAGCACCACGCCCGAGCGCTTTTGCTCGGCAAACATGAAGTCAATGATTTCGACAATGCTGGGCACGGCGTTGCGCGCATGGCCAAAAAACTCCAGGCACACGGTGCGGGTGTGGGCGGGCTTGCGGTGCACCACCCAGCGCGCGCTGGTGATGAGGCCGTCGCAGCCCTCTTTCTGGATGCCGGGCAGGCCGCTCAAAAACTTGTCGGTCACGTCCTTGCCCAGACCCTCTTTGCGAAACGCTGGGCCGGGAATGTCGAGCCGCTCGGTGCGGATGGGCGTCTTGCCATCGGCCATGAAATATTGCAGCTCAAAACTGGCTACCTCGGCGTCATGGATCTTGCCCATGTTGTGGCCAATGCGCGTGACTTCGAGCCACTGCGCCTGCGGCGTCACCATGCGCCAGCTTGCCAGGTTGTCCAGCGCCGTGCCCCAGAGCACGGCCTTCTTGCCGCCAGCGTTCATGGCGATGTTGCCGCCAATGCACGACGCCTCGGCCGAAGTGGGATCAACCGCAAACACATAACCGGCGCGCTCGGCAGCGTCGGCCACGCGCTGCGTGACCACGCCTGCTTCGGTCCAGACCGTGGCCACGTCGTGCTCCAGCCCGGGCAAGCGGCGCAGTTCGACCTCGGTCATGCCTTCGAGCTTTTCGGTGTTGATGACCGCGCTCTTCCAGCTCAGGGGAATGGCCCCGCCGGTGTAGCCGGTGCCGCCGCCGCGCGGGATGATGGTCAGGCCCAGGTCGATGCAGCCCTTGACCAGTCCGGCCATTTCGGCCTCGGTGTCGGGGGTGAGCACCACAAACGGGTATTCGACACGCCAGTCGGTGGCGTCGGTCACGTGCGAGACCCGGCTCAGGCCGTCAAACTTGATGTTGTCGCGCGCGGTGTAGCGGTGCAACTGGCGCTGGGTTTGGCGGCGCAACTGGGCCACCTCGGTAAACGAAGCGTCAAAAGCCTCCACTGCGCGCTGCGCTGCCAGCAGCAACTGCCCCACCATGGCGTCGCGCTCGGGGTCGGCCTGGGGGTTGCGGCGCTTTTGCACCTCGCCCAGGCGGTGCTTGAGGGCGTCCACCAACAGGCTGCGGCGCTTGGGGTTATCCAGCAAGTCGTCCTGCAAATAGGGGTTGCGCTGCACCACCCAGATATCGCCCAGCACCTCGTAGAGCATGCGCGCCGAGCGCCCGGTGCGCCGCTCGCCGCGCAATTGGTTGAGCATGGTCCAAGCCTGCTGGCCAAGCAGCCGGATGACGATTTCACGGTCCGAAAACGAGGTGTAGTTGTAGGGGATTTCTCGAATCCGCTCATGCACAGGCGCGGGCACACCCGCCGCAGGCAGCAGGTGGTGGAGGGAGGTGGGGGCGTTCATCTATACGGTTCTCTGGCGAAAGAGGATGTTACCGCAGCGCAGCAAGACCCTTTTTCCTGAGGGAAACCCGTATTCACGCGCGGCCCAAACGGGTGTCTAATCGGACCACTAGCTTGTTGACCTACCTCAGTTTTGCAATGAATTTGTCGCCAAACTGTAGTAATGCAGGTCTATGCTCAGCGATCCATCTTTTACCCGAGGAGATCCCATGAAATTGAAGTTGGCTGCCGTCGCACTGGCAGCGGTTTTTTCCGTATCCGCCCAAGCCCAAACAGAGATCCAGTGGTGGCACTCCATGACCGGCGGCCTCAACGAGTGGGTCAACGACTTGGCCAAAGACTTCAACGCCAGCCAGAAGGAATACAAGGTGGTGCCCACGTTCAAGGGCAACTACGACGAGTCCATGACCACCGCCATGGCGGCCTTTCGGGCCGGCAATGCACCGCACATCCTGCAGGTATTTGAGGTTGGCACCGCCACCATGATGGCTGCCAAGGGTGCCATCAAGCCCGTGGGCGAGGTCATGAAGCAAGCCGGCGCCAGTTTTGACCCCAAGGCGTATGTGCCTGCGGTGTCGGGCTATTACACCGCCCCCAATGGCGAGATGATGTCGTTCCCGTTCAACAGTTCCACCACCATCTTTTATTACAACAAGGACGCTTTCAAGGCGGCTGGCCTAGACCCCAACCAGGCCCCCACCACCTGGCCCGAGGTCACGCTGGCAGCGGCCAAGCTCAAGGCCAGCGGTCACAAGTGCCCCTACACCACCAGTTGGATGAGCTGGGTGCATCTGGAGAGTTTCTCCACTTGGCACAACACCCTGTTTGCCACCCAGAACAACGGCTTTGGCGGCACCAGTTCGCGCCTGGCGTTCAACTCGCCGCTGCACCTGCGCCACTTTGAAAACCTGGCCAACATGTCCAAGCAGGGCCTGTTTGTGTACAAGGGCCGTGCCAGCGTGGCCGTGCCTTCGTTCGTCTCGGGTGAGTGCGCCATGTTTACCGGTTCGTCGGGCTCTTACGCTGACGTGAGCAAGGGCGCCAAGTTCGCCTACGGCCTGGCTCCCCTGCCCTACTACCCGGATGTCACCGGTGCCCCGCAAAACACCGTCATTGGCGGTGCCAGCCTGTGGGTCATGGCGGGCAAGAAGCCGGCCGAATACAAGGGCGTGGCCGAGTTCTTCAAGTACCTTTCCAGCGCCGAAATTCAGTCCGCCAGCCACAAGCGTACCGGCTACCTGCCGATCACCATGGCAGCCTACCAACTCACCGAGAAGTCAGGCTTTTACAAGGAAAAGCCCGGCACCGATGTAGCTGTGACCCAGATGATCCGCAAGACCACCGACAAGTCGCGCGGCATCCGCCTGGGTAATTTTGTCCAGATCCGCACCATCATGGACGAAGAAACCGAAGCCATCTGGGCCGGCAAGAAGGAACCCAAGGAAGCGCTTGAGGCCGCCATGAAGCGCGGCAACGAGCAGTTGGAGCGTTTCGAGAAAGCCAACAAGTAGTCCTGGGGATTGACCGCCATGACAGAGCCCCTGCTTCAGCGTCACCCCCGGGCGCGCAGGGTCTCTGAAACGGGCGGCTTCGCATGAGCGTCGAGAAACGCGTTTACTTCAAGTCAGCATGGCTGCCCTGGTTGCTGATGGCACCCCAGGTGGCCGTGATTGCCGTGTTCTTCTTCTGGCCCGCCGCGCAGGCCCTGGTGCAGTCACTGCAGGAGCAGGACGCCTTTGGCCTGAACGTCAACTGGGTTGGGCTGGACAACTTCAAAACCCTGCTCTCGGACAGCGCCTATCTGGAGTCGTTCCAGACCACGGCGGTGTTTTCGCTGTTGGTGGCAACGCTGGGTATTGGTCTTTCACTGATGCTGGCGGTGTTTGCCGACCGCATTGTGCGTGCTGCGCTGCTGTACCGCACTATGCTGATCGTCCCCTATGCGGTGGCTCCTGCCGTTGCCGGGGTGCTGTGGGTGTTCATGTTCTCACCGTCCATTGGCGTGGTGTCCTACGCCTTGAGCCACTCCCTTGGCTTTGAATGGAACCACCTGCTCAACTCGGGCCACGCCATGGCACTGATTGTCACGGC
>CAIPBW010000163.1 GCA_903863395.1 uncultured beta proteobacterium | reverse complement strand
GGCACCGTCGATGCGCAGCGTGGTGCCGCTGATAAAGGCTGCCGCCGGACTCAACAGGAAAACGATGCCCGCAGCAGTTTCGGCCTCGGTGCCGAAGCGACCGGCGGGAACGGTCTTGACCATTTCACGGATCAGTGGCACAACCGCCGCTGGGTAGTTGTCCATGCCGCTCGAAGCAATGTAGCCCGGCGCCACGGCATTCACGCGCACGCCCTTGGCCGCCCATTCCAGCGCCGCGGTTTCGGTCAAGCTCACCATGCCCGCACGCGCCGCGCCGCTATGGCCCATGCCCGGCATGGAGCCCCAGATGTCGGCCACGATGTTGACGATGGCACCTCCGTGCTTGCTCATGGACTGCAGAAAGCATTCGCGTGCCATCAAAAAGCCGCCGGTCAGATTGGTGTTGATCACCGCCTCCCAGCCCTTGGCGCTGATCGCCTCCAGCGGCGTCATGAACTGGCCGCCCGCGTTGTTTACCAGCCCATCGATGCGCCCAAGCCGCGCCACCACTGAAGCCACCACCGCCTTCACCGCCTCCTCCTGGCGGATGTCGCACACCTCCCAACTGGCAAGGCCGCCATCGGCGCTGATTTCTGCCTGCACCTGCTGCAGTTTTTCCGGCTTGCGCCCGACCAGCACCACGTGCGCTCCCAGTGCCGAGAGTTCATGCGAGGCGCAGCGCCCAATGCCCGAGCCACCGCCCGTCACCAGAATTACCTTGTCCTTGAAAATTCCACTGGCAAACACCGAACCGTACAACATAGTCACCCTTTATTCATAAAAACCGGACAGCACGCAACGCAAACCTTGGCCCGCGCGTCAAGGTGGGAGAAACAGGGCCATGGCGGCGTCGCTGAGGTCTTGCACCGAGGCGCTCTTTTTTGGATCGAACCATTGCACCGACCAGTTCAGCGCCCCCAGAATCAGCAGCCGCGCCAGAGCCACGGGCGCGCGCAAATGGTGGCTTGCGTGCAAGGCCGTGAGCACCGGCACCCACAAGCCTTCGTACTCGGCCACCAGCAAGGCCAGCGACTTGCGCTGGCGTGGTTGCAACGAGCGCCACTCGTACAGCATCACCGGAACAAAATCATTGCCGGGTCCGAGCAAGACCTCGAAATGCGCCTCTACCAGTTTGCGCAGTTGCGTCTTCGGTGCCAGATCGGCGTGGGCGCTTGCCTGCATGGTGGCGCGCTGGCGCGCCAGTGCCGCGCGCATGCCTTCTTCCATCACGGCAAAGAGCAGCACTTGCTTGCTCTTGAAATGGTAGAACGGCGAGCCGCTTTGCATACCCGCTGCGGCGGCGATGTCGCGCGTGGTGGTGGCGGCAAAGCCCTTTTGCCGGAACAATCGCGCAGCCGCCGCCAGCAGCGCCTGGCGGCGGTTGCCGTCGTCGCGCTCGTCTATCGTCTTGCGGGGGCGCCCACGGGGGCGTTTGGCGGTGGCATCTGCCAGGGCAACAGAATCTTGCATGCCCCGACCATACCAAAATCCGCTATTTATGGCAAGCGGTTGCTTGGTGAAAATAGCGGCGCGAATCAGTCGCGCACAAGCTTGCCCGTCAGCCGCGCACGCGAGGCTCAGTCCACAAAGAAGTCGGGCAAGAAGTTCTTGTTGCCAGGTGTGACGGCATAGCAATCCAGATCCACGATGCCGTGGGCAGCCAGAACGTCGTCGTCAATGTAGAAGTTGCCGGTTGCCAAACCGGTTCCGGTGAGGATGAGGTAGGCGGCATCGGCCAGAATCTCGGGCGTGCGGCACAGCGCCACGTCAACCCCCGGAATCATCTGCATGGCCGCCGTGGCGATGGCGGTGCGCGGCCACAGGCTGTTGACGGCGATGCCAAACTTTTTGAACTCGCCTGCGTGCCCCAGGGTGCACATGCTCATACCGTACTTGGCCATGCTGTAGGCGGTGTGCGCAGAAAACCAGTGGGTTTTCATGGACAGCGGCGGCGACATGGTCAACACCTGGGGATTGCGCCCCGCCTTGGCCGACTTCTTTAACTCCGCCAGACAGGCAGCGGTGCACAGATAGGTGCCGCGCGCGTTGATGCCATTCATCAGGTCAAACCGCTTCATCGGCGTGGCTTCGGTATTGGTGAGGCTAATGGCGCTGGCGTTGTTGATCAGAATGTCGATGCCGCCAAACACTTCCACCGCCTTGGTGACAGCGGCAAAGACGGCATGGTCGTCGCGAATGTCCACAGCCAGGGGTAACGCCTTCCCGCCGCAGGCTTCAATCTCCTTGGCGGCGCTGAAGATCGTGCCGGGCAGCTTGGGATTGGGGTCCGTGGTCTTGGCCAGGATGACGATGTTGGCACCGTCAGCGGCGGCGCGTTTGGCAATTGCCAGGCCGATGCCGCGTGAGGCACCAGTGATCAACAGGGTCTTGTCTTTCAAACCGGCAGTAAGGGGAGGTGTTGAGGTGTTCATACGGTTTTGCTCAGGTCGGGATGGCGTTTGTTCATGAAAGCGGTAAAGGCTTCCTTGGCGGCGGGCTCTTGCAGCAGGCGGGCAAAACTAAGGGCTTCTTCGTCAATGCGCTCGAGCACCTGTGCGAGTTGGCCTTTTTTCAGCAGGCGCTTGGTCTCCACCAGTGCGTTGATTGGCTTGGCGGCCAGTTTGCGTGCTTGCAGGTGGGCAACTGCGTTGGCTTCGGTCGGCGGCACGATGCGGTTGACCAGGCCCACTTCGAGCGCGGCCTCGGCCATGAAGGGTTCGCCCAGCAACAAGGCTTCTGCGGCGCGGTGGTAGCCCATCATCTGCGGCACCAGCAGGCTGCTGCCGGCCTCAGGACACAAACCCAAGTTGACAAAGGGCATGGAAAACGCTGCGTTGTCGCCGGCATAGACCAGATCGCAATGGAACAGCAACGTCGTTCCGATACCGACCGCCGGGCCACACACGGCCGCCACCAGCGGCTTGGGGAACGCCGCCATGCCACGTAAAAAACGGAACACCGGAGCGTTCTCACGCGACGCCGGGGCATTCAAAAAGTCGCCAATGTCGTTACCCGCGCTGAACACCGTGGCGTGTCCCTGGATCACCACCACCCGCAGCGCGGCGTCATCCTTGGCCAGCTCGAGCGCGTCGGCGCAGGCGGCGTACATTGCTGCGGTAAAGGAGTTCTTTTTTTCCGGGCGGTTGAGGGTCAGTGTCATGACCCCTTCGCTGCTGTCAATCAGGATTTCTGGCATGGTTTGCTCGTTTCTTGGCCCAGCCTCTTGGGCCTTACTCTTTGTAGTACACCACCTGGTGGGTTGTCACCAGCAGATCGCCATTGTGACTCCACAACTGGCTGGTCTGGTCAAAAAAACCATTACGAAAGGCTTGCGCACGGGCCTGGCCAAGCAGGTAGCCGTCACCAGTTTTTGCGAGTTGCTCTGCGCCCGCATGGAAATACACCGTCATCGACACCGTACCCACCGGCACGTGGGTTGAGCGCCGGATGAAGACCCGGGGGAAGAAGATGTCGGCAATCGCGCACAGCGAGGCAAAGTCGAGCGCGCGCGGCGGTTGGTCGCGTACCCACAACTGCGACAGGCTGCTGTGGCCGCTGGCGTCCCACACTTCGGGCATGCCGCCCACAATCGGCCGCAGCTCGTAGCGTTTGACAAACTCGATCGGCGCCACACCCTTTTGCAAGGGCACGTCATCGGGCAAGGGGCAGGCCGGCATCGACTCCTCGTCCACGCTCCAGGTCTCGCGCCGCAATGCGGTCACCGCCGTGGCCGTAAGCACGGTTTGCCCGGCCTGCAGCATCTCGATGATCCAGTGCTGGGTGGAACGGTTGGTACGCGCCGCACGCGCCTGGACGCTGAACTCGCCATCGGAGAGTGCAGCGGCAAAGTTGACCGTCAGCGAGACCGGCTCACCCAGCAAGTCGGGGTGGCACAGCACCGCATTGAGCGCCTGCGCAGCGGTAATCCCGCCAAAAGGCCCAACCATGTTTCCGTAGGCCGCGCTGGTGTGCCCCAGCCAGGTGCCGTCGTCCTGGGCGGCAAGCTTGATCGCCTTGTCAAACGGGTGCGTCTTCATCCAACCCGCTCAAAAATGCCGGCTGCGCCCTGGCCCATGCCGACGCACATGGTGACCATGCCGTAACGCAGCTTGTTGCGCTGCAAGGCATGGATCGCGGTGGCGGCGCGCATGGCACCGGTGGCACCCAGTGGGTGGCCAAGTGCAATGGCGCCGCCCATGGGGTTGACCTTGGAAGCGTCGAGCCCCAGGGTGTTGATCACCGCGAGCGATTGCGCTGCGAATGCTTCGTTGAGTTCAAACCAGTCAATATCGTCAAGCTTCAGCCCGGCGCTGCGCAAGGCGGCGGGGATGGCTTCGATCGGGCCGATGCCCATGATTTGCGGAGGCACGCCCCGAGCCGCAAAGCTGACAAAGCGCGCCAGTGGCTTGAGCCCGAATTGCTGGACCGCTTTTTCACTGGCCAAAATCAGTGCCCCCGCCCCGTCCGAAGTTTGCGAACTGTTGCCCGCCGTGACCGAACCGCGTGCCGAAAAAACGGCCCTGAGTTTGGCCAGGCCTTCGAGCGTGGTCTCCGGCCGTGGCCCTTCGTCCAGGCTCACGGTGCGGCGCTTCTCAACTACCTCGCCAGTTTCCAGATTGGCGTTGCGATCGACCACATGTACGGGCGTGATTTCGGCGGCAAAGTCACCGCGCTGCTGGGCGGCAATGGCGCGCCGGTGCGACTCCACCGCAAACGCATCCTGCGCCTCGCGGCTCACCTTCCACTGATTGGCAACTTTCTCGGCGGTCAGGCCCATGCCGTAGGCGATGCCCACGTTCTCGTCGTTTTGGAATATGGTGGGCGAGAGCGAAGGCGCGTTGCCCATCATCGGCACCATGCTCATGCTCTCCACGCCCGCAGCAATCATCACGTCGGCCTCGCCCACACGGATGCGATCCGCCGCCATTTGCAGCGCCGACAGGCCCGAGGCGCAGAAGCGGTTGACCGTGATGCCGCCAACGCTGGTGGGCAACCCCGCCAGCACGGCACCGACGCGCGCGACGTTCATGCCCTGCTGGCCTTCGGGGATGGCGCAACCGCAGATCAGGTCTTCAATCGCATTGGGATCCAATCCGGGTACCTGCGCCAGTGCGGCCTGCAAGGCGCGCACCAGCAAATCATCCGGGCGCGTATTGCGGAAGTAGCCGCGATGCGAGCGACCAATGGGAGTGCGGGTGGCCGCAACAATGTAGGCTTCTTGAATTTGTTTCATGACATCTCTTTGCGGGTGATCAGTTTCTGACCGGCTTGCCGGTGGACATCATTCCCATGATGCGTTCCTGGGTCTTGGGGTGGGTGAGCAAGGCGCAGAACGCCTTGCGCTCCAGGGTCATCAGATACTCTTCGCTCACCAGCGTCCCCGCGTCCACGTCGCCGCCGCAGACCACGTTGGCAATCAGGCTGGCGATGTGGAAATCGTGCGCGCTGATGAAACCGCCGTCGCGCATGTTGACCAACGAGCCCTTGATGGTGGCCAGGCCGCTGCGTCCGGCCACGGCAAATTGACGCTTGTGCGGCGCGCGGTAGCCCGACGCAAACATGGCCTTGGCCTCGTTAATCGCCACAAACAGGAGCTCGTCCTTGTGCGGCACGATCAGGTCGCTCTCCAGCAGGTAGCCGAGCTTGCGCGACTCCAGTGCACTGGTGCCAACCTTGGCCATGGCTGCCGCCGTGAAACCTTCGGTGAGAAATGGCAGCAGGTCCTTGCCGGTAGAACTGGCTGCGTTTTCTGCGGCGCGGCGCGCGATATAGGTCAGGCCACCGGCACCGGGCACCAGCCCAACGCCAACTTCAACCAGCCCGATGTAACTCTCCATGGCGGCCACGCGCTTGCTCGAATACACCGCCAACTCGCAGCCGCCGCCCAACGCCAGGCCGCGCACCGCCGACACCACGGGCAGGTCGGAATAGCGCAGGCTCAGCATCAGTTGCTGCATTTGCGCTTCGGCCGCTCCAATGGCGTCTGCGCCGCCTGTCATGAAAGCGGGCAGCATGGACTGCAAATCGGCACCGGCAGAAAACATCTCGTCGGGCGACCAGATCACCAAGCCCTTGAAGTCCTTGGACGCCATTGCGTGCCCTTGCGCCAAGCCTTGCAGGGCACCCGGGCCGAGGGCGTGCATCTTGGTCTTGATACTGGCGATAACCACCTCTTCGTCCAGCGTCCACAGCCGGATGGAATCGTCCTCCAGCAAAGTCCTTCCAGCCTTGGTTGCGCTGGGCGCATTGGCACCCAGAACGCTTTCCGGAAAGTGCTGGCGCGCGTAGACCGGCAGGCTGCGTGGCGGAACAAACGCGCCGGTGGTGGGGTTCCACGAACCTTGCGGCGTATGCACGCCACCCGCATCGGCCACCGGGCCCTTGAACACCCAGTCCGGCAGCGGCGCTTTGCACAAGGCCTTGCCCGCGTCGATGTCTTCTTTCACCATGTGGGCCACTTCCAGCCAACCGGCCTCTTGCCACAACTCGAAGGGGCCTTGCTTCATGCCAAAGCCCCAGCGCATGCAAAAGTCCAGGTCGCGTGCGTTGTCGGCAATTGACGCCAAATGCACCGCTGCGTAGTGGAAGGCGTTACGCAAAATGGCCCACAAAAACTGACCTTGCGCGCCTTCACTGGCACGCAGCAGTTTGAGCCTTTCGGCCGCAGGCTTTTTGAGCATGCGCGCATAGACCTCGTCGGCCTTTTGACCTGCTGGCACATAGTCTTTGCTGGCCAGATCGAAGCGCAAAACGTCGCGCCCGACCTTCTTGAAGAAACCGGCCTTGGTCTTTTGTCCCAGGTGGCCCATTTCGAGCAGCGTCTTGAGCACTTCGGGCGTGGCAAAACTCTCAAAGAACGGATCGGTCTCCAGGCTCAAGGTATCCTGCAGCGTCTTGATCACGTGCGCCATGGTGTCAAGCCCCACCACGTCGGCGGTGCGAAACGTGCCCGAGCTGGCGCGCCCTAATTTCTTGCCGGTAAGGTCGTCCACCACATCAAAACTCAGGCCGTAGTTGGCGACCTCTTTCATGGTGGCCAGCATGCCGGCAATGCCGACCCGGTTGGCGATGAAGTTGGGCGAATCCTTGGCACGCACCACGCTCTTGCCCAGGTTGCTGGTGACAAAGGCCTCCAGGTCATCAAGGATTTGCGCGTTGGTGGTGGGCGTGTTGATCAACTCCACCAGCGCCATGTAACGCGGCGGATTGAAGAAATGGATGCCACAAAAACGTGGCTTGATTTCCTCGGGCAGCGCTTCGCTGAGCTTGCCGATGGACAGGCCCGAGGTGTTGCTTGCCACAATGGCATGCGGCGCGACAAAGGGCGCAATCTTCTTGTACAGGTCGAGCTTCCAGTCCATGCGCTCGGCGATGGCCTCGATGATCAGGTCGCAGTCTTTGAGTTGCTCCAGATGCTCTTCGTAGTTGGCCTGGCCAATCAACGCCGCATCCTCGGCCACCCCCAACGGGGAGGGCTTGAGCTTTTTGAGCCCTTCGACCGCGCGCGTCACGATGCCGTTTTTGGGACCCTCTTTGGCCGCCAGATCAAACAGCACCACCGGCACCTTGACGTTGACCAGATGGGCCGCGATCTGCGCGCCCATCACACCGGCGCCCAGCACCGCCACTTTTCGAACATTGAATCGACTCACAAACTACTCCTGAACAGACGCCGCAACCTGAGGGCAACGGCGTCCAATAAAACCATTACTCAGCACGCAGCCACACTTGGGTACGGTAGAAAAATCCGATGTAGCCACGCATTTCAAGCTTCTTGCCACCATCCACCGGCTTGAGGCGTGCCTTGTAAATCTTGCCGTTGTTCGGATCAAGCACTTCCCCGCCGGTCCACAGCGCCTTGTCATCGGCATCCTGGCGCACGTTGCGCAAGAAGGCCATGCCCAGCACCAACTTGTCCTTGCGGTCATCAGTGCACAGGTCGCACTTGGCATCCTGCTTGGCCGGGTCAAACACTTTCTCTACAACGCCAGTGAGCACGCCCCCACTCTCGCTGATGCGCACCAGCGACTTCTCGGTCTTGCCATCGTCATCGATGGTTTTCCACAGTCCTACCGGTGTCATCTGTGCCATGGCAGAAAACGAAGCCACGCAGACAGCGGCAGCAATCACAGAACGAATCATCATGTTCTCCTCTTTATTGAAATTGAGTTTTGTCAACTCGGGTTACGCGAATACTGCGTCGGTATCGATCAGCACTTTGGCTCCAGAGCGCGCAGTACGCATCAATGTAGCCGTTTCCGGGAACAATTTGGCAAAGTAAAAGCGTGCCGTTTGCAGTTTGGCCACATAAAAGCTGTCGGTATTGCCTGCAGCAATCTCACGCAACGCAACCTGCGCCATGCGCGCCCAGAAGTAGCCAAAGACCAGATGACCGGCCACGCGCAGGTAGTCAACCGCCGCCGCGCCGACCTCATCGGGATTTTGGAAACCCTTGAAGCCGATTTCGGTAGTGAACTTGGTCATTTGCTCGCCTAGAACCGCAATCGGCGTGATGAATTCGGACATCTTTTCGTTGACGCCTTCTTCCTCGACCAAACGGCCAATGAGCTTGCCAAACTTGCGCAGCGTCGCGCCGTTGTTGCCCAGAATCTTGCGCCCCAGCAGGTCCAGCGACTGGATGGTGTTGGTTCCCTCGTAGATCATGTTGATGCGGGCGTCGCGGACAAACTGTTCCATGCCCCACTCCTTGATGTAGCCGTGGCCACCAAACACCTGCATGCAGCCCGAGGTGGCAATCCAGCCGTTGTCGGTGATGAAGGCCTTGACGATGGGCGTGAGCATGGCCAGCATTTCACCGGCGTCCTTGCGCGTCTTTTCGTCGGGGTGGTAGTGCTCCTTTTCCAGCAGCATCGAGCAGTAACTCATCAACGCCCGGCCACCCTCGGCGTAGGCCTTGGCTGTGAGCAGCATCCTGCGAACGTCGGGGTGCACGATGATTGGGTCGGCCGGCTTGTCCTTGGCCTTGGCACCGCTGAGTGAGCGCATCTGGATGCGGTCTTTGGCGTAGGCCAAAGCGTTCTGGTACGCCACCTCCGTCAGGCCAAGCGACTGGTTGCCCACGCCCAGGCGGGCGGCGTTCATCATCACGAACATGCCCTGCATGCCCTTGTTGGGCTGGCCCACCAAAGTGCCCACCGCGTCCTCCAACACCATCTGGGCGGTTGCGCTGCCCTTGATCCCCATTTTGTGTTCCAGCCCACCGCAGTAAATGCCGTTACGCGCACCCAACGAGCCATCCTTGTTGACCATGAACTTGGGCACGATGAACAGGCTCACGCCCTTGATTCCGGGCGGTGCGTCGGGCAGACGGGCCAGTACCAGGTGGATGATGTTGTCGGTCATGTCGTGTTCACCGGCGCTGATGAAGATCTTGTTGCCGGTAATCTTGTAGGTGCCATCCAACTGGGGTTCGGCTTTGGTGCGCATCAGGCCCAGATCGGTTCCGCAATGGGGTTCGGTCAGGCACATGGTTCCGGTCCACTCGCCGCTGGTCATCTTGGGCAGGTAGGTGAGCTTTTGCTCGTCGGTTCCGTGCGACGCCAGCGCAGCGTAGGCGCCGTGCGTCAGTCCAGGGTACATCGTCCACGACTGGTTCGCGCTGTTAAGCATCTCGTAGAACAATTGATTTACCACCAGCGGCAGGCCCTGACCGCCAAACTCCGTGTCGCACGCCAATGCGGCCCAGCCGCCCTCGACGTATTTTTTATACGCCTCTTTGAAGCCTTTGGGCGTGGTCACGGCGTGAGTCGCCTGGTCAATCTGACAACCCTCGCCATCTCCGCTGACGTTGAGCGGGAAGGTCACCTCGGCGGCGAACTTGCCACCCTCTTCCAGGACGGCGTTGACGGTGTCGGCATCGAGTTCGGCGTGCTTGGGGATGTGCTTGAAGTCTTCCATGACGTGGAGCACTTCGTGCAGCACAAATTGCATGTCGCGCAGAGGGGGGGTATAGGTGGGCATGCGGGTTAACTCCTTGGGAAATAGTTGTTGGGGATAAGTCGTCGGTCAGGACGACGCGGGTTGCGCGCCAAAGCGCGCGAGAATGCTTTCCAGGCCCTGATTGGCGCGCTCAAT
>CAIPBW010000162.1 GCA_903863395.1 uncultured beta proteobacterium | reverse complement strand
GGCCGGATGGCGCGCAGCTTGCGCACCGTGCTCTTGTATTCCATGGCGGTGTAGCCGCGCTTCATGGCCATCAGAATGCGGTCGCTGCCGTGCTGCACCGGCAGGTGCAGGTGGCTCACCAGTTTGGGGATCTTGTCGTAGACGGCAATCAGTGCGGACGTAAACTCGTTGGGGTGGCTGGTGGTAAAGCGCAGGCGCTCGATGCCTGGAATGTCGGCCACGTATTCAAGCAAGGTGGCAAAGTCGGCCACCTCGGCGCTGCCCTTGGCGGCGCTGGCGTCACTCACCATGGGGGCGCGCCAGGCGTTGACGTTTTGCCCGAGCAACGTGATTTCCTTCACGCCCTGGTCGGCCAGACCGGCCACCTCCACCAGCACGTCTTCAAACGGGCGGCTGACCTCTTCGCCCCGGGTGTACGGCACCACGCAATAGCTGCAGTACTTGGAGCAGCCCTCCATGATGCTGACAAACGCCGACGCGCCCTCCACCTTGGAGGCGGGCAGGTGGTCAAACTTTTCGATTTCCGGAAAGCTGATGTCCACCTGCGGTGTGTCCAACGCCTTGCGCGCGGCCAGCAGTTCGGGCAGGCGGTGCAGCGTTTGCGGGCCAAACACCACGTCCACATAGGGCGCACGCGCAATGATGGCTGCGCCCTCCTGGCTGGCCACGCAGCCGCCCACGCCGATCTGCACGCCCTTGGCCTTGAGGTGCTTGATGCGGCCCAGGTCGGAGAAAACTTTCTCCTGCGCCTTCTCGCGCACCGAGCAGGTGTTGAACAGAATCAGGTCGGCCTGCTCCACGTCCAGCGTAGTCTCATAGCCCTGCGCCGCACCCAGCACATCAGCCATCTTGTCCGAGTCGTACTCGTTCATCTGGCAACCAAAGGTTTTGATAAAGACTTTTTTAACCATGGAATTTATTGGGATGCTGGGAGGGTTGTTGTGGGAGGTGCCGCGACTACCGCGTCAAAGAGGATTGCGATGACACAAGGACCATGAACCGCAGTTTCGTCACTGCGAGCGCAGCGCGGCAGTCCATGCATTCGGAAGTCATGGATTGCTTCACTTCGCTCGCAATGACAGGTACCAAAGCCATGGATCGCCACGGCCTGACGGCCTCGCGATGACGCGGGCTGCGGCCTCACGGCGACTTGCTGGAGGGTGGGATGTCGCCGAGGATCCAGACTTCGTGGATCTGGCCTTGGGGTTCGCGCAGGTAGCGCACCTGCAGCGTCTTGCCGGTGAGGGAGGCCGAGAGCACCAGCAGGTTGTTGCTGCCACGGATACGCGCGCCCGGCGAGAGGCGGTCGGGCTGGCCGTTGAGCAGCACCTCAGGTGCGTTGGTGACGACCAGCGTTGCTGCTTGCGCCTTCTCGGGGATGGGGCGGCCCGTAACCTGGGCCCAGGCTGCGCTGCTTGCCAGCGTTGCGCCCAGGGCCAGCGCGACAAGGGCGCAGCGCGTATAGGAAGAAAAACAGCGGTTCATGGTATCTATCCAGAGGCTGGGGGGTGTGAAGTCTAGCACCGTGGCGGCGATAGTGGTCGTCGAAAGAGATCGCCCATGCGCGCCAGGCGCTGGGCGTGCAGCGGTGTGACCTGGCTCCAGCTAAAGCGCCATCGCCAGCAATCGGCCTGGTTGCCGGGGGTGTTCATGCGGTGGCTGGCGTCCAGGCCGAGTACGTCCTGCATCGGGTGGATCACCGTATTGGCCACGCTGGCGGCGGCCAGGCGCATCAGGCTCCAGGGCACGTCGTCCTCGTCCACGTGCGTGTAGTCGCGCACGTGCTGGCGCATTGCAGGCGCAATGTCGTGCCACCAGCCCAGCGTGGTGTTGTTGTCGTGGGTGCCGGTGTAAACCACGGTGTTGGCGTCGTAGTTGTGCGGTAGGTAGGCGTTGCGGTTGTCTTCGGGGCGGCCTTCGCCAAAAGCGAAGTGCAGCACGCGCATGCCGGGGAAGGCGAACGTGGTGCGTAGTGCTTCCACGTCGGGCGTGATCGTGCCCAGGTCTTCGGCAATGATGGGGGTCGTTCCCAGCGCGCTCTGGAGCGCGTGAAACAGCGCTGCGCCCGGGCCGGGCAGCCAG
>CAIPBW010000161.1 GCA_903863395.1 uncultured beta proteobacterium | reverse complement strand
GGCGGCGAGTTGGCCAAGCGCGCCATCGAGCAGGGAGTAGCCTTTGTCCCCGGCGTTCCGTTCTACGCCAACCACCCCGACCGCGCCACCCTGCGCCTGAGCTTCGCCACCGCCGACATCGCCAAGATCGAAGAAGGCGTTGGCCGATTGGCGCGGTCGCTATGACGCCATTGCGAGCGAAGCGTGGCAATCCCTGTCCGTTGGTATTCCTGCATGGATCGCCACGGCCTGACGGCCTCGCGATGACGAGGTGGGACTGCCACGTCGCTTCGCTCCTCGCAGTGACGCCGCTTTAGCGTCAGGCCAGATGCCGCAGTTCGCGCAGGGCCACGGAGACCGGAGCCAGGTCGGGGCCTTGGGTGCTGATGGTGGTGAGCAGGTGGCGCAGGCCGTCGATGGCTTTGCGGTTGCTGCTGCTCCAGTCGGGCAGCGCCTGGTTGCGTGAGAGCAGGCCCAGGGTGATCTGGCGGGCAATCGAGTACACATCGTCGCGCGCGCTGCCGCGTGCCTGGGTTTCCCACAGGGTGTTGGCGGGTAGGCGGTTGATCTGGATGCGCCATTGGCGCAGGCCCAGTGTGGCTTCCACATCGAAGTAGGCGCGTGCCGCCAGTTCCAGACTGGTGTGGGCCGACTGCGCCAGATCAACCAGATCGAGCGCCGGAAAGATGAACTCCAGCGCAGTCAGGTTGCTGGCTAGCGCAGGCTCTACGCCCGCTTGCGTGAGCGCATCGCTGGCTTGTTGCCAGTTGGCGAGCGCCTCGCTTGGTAGCCAGTCGGCCAGATGGGCACGCAGCTCGCGCGCTGGCCCCTGGTAGCGCTGTATCAGGGTGGGCAAGTCGGTGCCCTGCTCGCGCAGGCGCAGCATCCAGCGCGAGGCGCGTTGCGCAATGGCGATGAGCTTGCTCAGCAGGTCAAGCTGCAACTTGGCCTCTACCTGGTAGTCGAGCGCGTCGATCTGGTCCCACAGCGGCTCCAGGTCAAAAATCTCGCGTGCCAGCGTATAGGCGCGGATCACGTCGGCGCTGGTGGAGCGCGCCTCGGCGGCGAGGAAGTTGACAAAGGTGGAGCCGGTGCGGTTGAGCACCGTGTTGGTGATGAAGGTGGCGATGATCTCGCGCTTGAGCGGGTGCGCGCCGATGGCCGCGCCAAATTTCTCGCTCAGCACCTGCGGGAAATAGCTTTTCAGCGCACGGCCAAAGAACGGGTCGTCGGGCAGATTGCTGGCCACCAGGTCGTCAAACACGGCCATCTTGGCGTAGGCCAGCAGCACCGCGTTTTCGGGCAGCGTGAGTCCGGTCTTGGCGGCGCGGCGGCGGGCGAGTTCATCGTCGCTGGGCAGGTACTCGATGGCGCGGTTGAGGCGCTTGCCGCCTTCGAGCCAGTGCATCAGGCGCTGCTGGCCGTCCAGGAAATAGAGCGGACGGTGGTTGGCAATCTCCAGCGCCTGGGTCTGGTAGTAGTTGTCCTGCAGCACCAGGTGGGCGACCTGGTCGGTCATCGACGCCAGCAGGTCGTTGCGCTGCTTGAGCGTGAGATCCCCCAGCTCGACCACGCTGCCCAGCAAAATCTTGATGTTGACCTCGTGGTCGGAGCAGTCCACGCCGGCCGAGTTGTCGATGGCGTCGGTGTAAATCAGGCCGCCTTGTTGCGCGAACTCGACGCGTCCCAACTGGGTGCATCCCAGGTTGCCGCCTTCGGCAAATACCTTGCAGCGCAACTCACGGCCATTGACGCGGTAGGCATCACCGGCCTTGTCGCCCACCTGGGCATGGCTCTCGGTGCCAGCCTTGACGTAGGTTCCAATGCCGCCGTTGTAGATCAGATCGACCTTGGCCTGGAGCAGGGCGCGCAGCAATTCCACCGGCGTGAGTTCCTCGCGCTCTATCGACAGGGCCGCACGCGCCTGGGCACTGAGCGTGATCGACTTGGCGCTGCGCGCATAGACGCCACCGCCGGGGGAAATCAGCGATTTGTCAAAGTCGTCCCAACTGGAGCGCGGCAGGTTGAACAGGCGTTGGCGCTCGGCCAGCGTGCGCGCAGTGTCGGGCGTGGGGTCGATAAAGATGTGCCGGTGGTCAAACGCGGCCACCAGTTGGATGTGATCGGACAGCAGCATGCCGTTGCCAAACACGTCGCCCGACATGTCGCCAATGCCGACCACGGTAAACGGTGTCGCTTGCGTGTTGACGCCCACGCCGCGGAAATGGCGCTTGACCGCCTCCCAGGCACCTCGCGCGGTAATGCCCATCTTCTTGTGGTCGTAGCCAACCGAGCCGCCTGAAGCAAACGCGTCGCCCAGCCAGAAGCCATAGTCGGCCGATACGCCGTTGGCAATGTCGGAGAAGGTGGCCGTGCCCTTGTCGGCTGCCACCACCAGGTAGGCGTCGTCAGCGTCATGGCGCACCACGTCCTTGGGGGCCACCACGCTGCCCTTGACGATGTTGTCGGTCAGATCCAGCAGGCCGCAGAGGAAGATCTTGTAGCAGACAATGCCTTCGGCCATCCAGGCGTCGCGGTCGCTCGCGCTGGGCGGATTCTTGGGGATGAACCCACCCTTGGAGCCCACCGGCACGATCACCGTATTCTTGACCTGCTGTGCCTTGACCAGGCCGAGCACTTCGGTGCGGAAGTCCTCGCGCCGGTCCGACCAGCGCAGCCCGCCACGGGCTACCTTGCCCATGCGCAGGTGCACGCCCTCGACACGCGGCGAATACACCCAGATTTCAAACAAGGGCTTGGGCTCGGGCACGCCCGGCACCTCGCGCGAGTTGAGCTTGAAGCTCACATACGGCTTGATGCCACCGCTGGCACTGCGCTGCCACAGGTTGGTGCGCAAGGTGGCGCGGATGGTGGCAACAAACTGGCGCAGGATGCGGTCTTCGTCCAGGCTGGCAACCTGGGAGAGCAGCGCTTCGATCTCGTGCGTCAACTGCGTTTGCGCGCTCTCGCGCGTGTCGTGCCCGCAGGGGTCAAACCGGGCGCAAAACAGCGCGCTGATTTTCTCGGTAATCACCGGGTTGCGGTTGAGCGCGGCTTCGATATAGCTTTGGCTGAAGGCAAAACCGAGTTGTTTGAAGTAGCGCGTATAGGCGCGCAGCACCATGATGGCGCGCGCGTCGAGCGTGGTGGTGAGCGCCAGGCGGTTGAGGTCATCGCTTTCGACCTCACCACGCCAGGCCTGGGCGAACAAGTCCTCAAAGCGGGATTTGACCTGCGCGAGTTCGGTGTCGCTGGGCAGTTGCAGGCCCAGGTCGTGAATCCACAGGGCATCGGCCGCGCTGCCAATGGCGTAGGGGTGCTCGTCCAGCACCCGCGCGCCCATGCGCTCGAGTACCGGCAGCGAGTCCGACAGCGCCACTTTGCCGGTGTTGTAAATCTTCAGGCGCAGTTGGCCGGGTGCGGCGTCGAGCGGCCGGTACAGCTTGACCGCCATGGGTGCTTGCGCGGAAAGGTTCGCCAGAATGTCGGCATCCTCGGCCGCCACGGCGGCGGAAAAATCTTCGCGGTAGGCCGTTGGAAATGCCTGGGCAAAGCGGTGCGCCAAGGCCAGGCCCGGGCCTTCGCCGTGGGCGTGCAGCAGCGCGGCGGTGCAGTGATCTTCCCAACGCTGCGCCAGGCGCGTGATGCGCGCCTCCAGTGCCGCCACGGCAACGTTTTGCGGTGCTTGCTCCTTGGCGCGCACCAGGTAGTGGATGCGTGCCTGGGCGCTGTCGGTCAGCATTGGGGTGAACTCAATCGATTGCCCGTCGAGCGCGGCCATCAGCTCATTGCCAATGCGCACCCGCAGCTCGGTATTGAAGCGCTCGCGCGGCACATACACCAGCGCCGAGGTAAAGCGACCATACGGGTCACGCCGCAGCAGCAGGCGCGGGCGTTGGCGCTCTTGCAGGCGCAGGATCGCCAGCGCATGTTCGGTCAGGGTGGGGGTGTCCACCTGGAACAGTTCGTCTCTGGGGTAGGCGTCCAGAATGCTTTGCAGTGACTTGGCAGCGTGGCTCTCGGGCACCACACCGGCGGCGTGCATTACGGTGGCAACGCGGCTGCGGATCAGGGGAATGTCGTGGGTGGTGGCCTGATAGGCGGTGGCCGTGTAGAGCCCCAAAAAGCGTGCTTCGCCCACTACCTCGCCAGCGGCATTGAAGCGCTTGACCGCAACGCAGTCGAGCCAGGCAGGGCGGTGCACGGTGGCGCGGGTCAGCGCCTTGGTCACCAGCAACGCTTCGTTCGAGTCCAGCAGCGCAACGGCCTCGGGTGGGAGCAGCACTTCGCTGGTCTTGACGGGGCCGCGCAGAATGCCCAGCCCGGAGTCGGCGCGCGCCACCAAGCGCACCGTGCTGCCATCGCGCTGCAAGTCATAGTCGCGTGCACCCAGAAACGTGAAGTGCCGGTCTTCGAGCCAGGCCAGAAAGTCCAGACCCTCTTGCCGATGGGTGTCGGGCATGGTGGCTGCCGCGATGGCGACTGCGGTTTCGCGCATGTGCGCAAGCATGGGCCTCCAGTCCTGCACCGCGCTGCGCACATCACCGAGCACGCGCGTCAGCTCGGCACAAAGCGCTTGCTGCTCGGCCGTGGCAACAATGCGGTCGCACTCCACCAGAATCAGCGACTCAACCGGGCTTGCCGGATCGGCGTCGTCGGCAGCGGCGCTGCCCACCGTGAGCACCTTGCCCTGGGCGTCTCGCGTTACGCGCATTAGCGGGTGCACCACCCAGTGCGCCGTGCGGTTGCTGCGGTTGATCGCCATCGTGACCGAATCGACCAGAAATGGCATGTCGTCGTTGACGATCTGGATGACCGTGTGGTCGCTGACAAAACCGTCTTCGGCCAACGTGGGGTTGAAGACGCGTACCTTGGCAGATTGCGGATTGCGCGGTGCATCGAACAAGCGCCAATGGGCGTCGGCAATGGCATACAGCTTGGCCGGTTCGCGCGCCGAGACTTCCTCGGGGTCGGCATTTTCAAAATAGGCCGAAACAAAACGGGTCTGGCGCGCCGCCGTCGGACCTGAGCGCTCCTGCGTGTAGGCCAGCAACTCTGCAAGATGGGAAAGGGTCATGGTCGCTCCGTCGGTACTGTGGGTACCGGTGCATTCTAGGCACCTACCGCAGTTCTGTCTTTGCCTTGACGGGGTGGTTCATGGGCTTATGCAGGAGTTGCATCAAGCCCGGGCGAAAGTGTCAAACTTTGTTGATTTTTGCGGCTGGAATCAGGCCGGATATACCTTGCAACTGCACCGCCACTTCACCACGGCGCAGGATGACGTGCTTGATGGTCTCGGTACGGCCTTGGTGCATCACCTGTTCGCCCACCTTGTACACCGGGGCGGCGGGTGCCTCGGCATGACGCGCATGCGACACCGCCGACGGCGATTGGCGCTGCGCCAGATGTTCTTGCAGCGCCGGATGGAGGGTGGCCAACTGTTCCAGCGCCTGGGCCATGGCAGCCTTGATCTCCGCCGAGGTAAAGGGCTTGGACAGGCAAAACAAGGCTCCTGCCGAGGTGCCTTGCTCGATCTGCGTGGCGTCCAGATCGCGCCCCATCAGCGCATACAGGCAGGACGGGTTGAGGTCGAGTATTTGCTCGTACAGCGCCACGCCGGTGAGCTCGGCCTGCGCAAACCAATCGGTCAGAAGAAAGTCGGGCGACTGGTTCGTGGACAGTTCCAGCGCGGCGGCGGTATCGTTGGCCGCATAAATGCAGGCCGGGTCAAAGCCATATTCCACGAGCAACTGGCGCATGTAGGCCTGCAGTGCCTTGCTGTCGTCTGCAATCAAAAACCGAAGCGAATGCATAGTGAAATCAGGTTCCCCTTGGGGGTACTAAGGGATAGTCCCAAGTATATCGGGCAGCACATCACTGGCACCATGGCAGTCTTGCCAACCTGCCGATTGCCATGAACACTTCGACCCAGACCCTTGCACAACCGCAGAGCGCGCCCGCCTGGGCGCTGTTTGTACGGCGCTGCACCGACTATGTTTCGCAAGACTTTCTGGGTGGCCCGCGCCCCTGGAAGTTTGCCTGGGTGATCAATTTCCAGAAGACCGGAACCTTTTTCTTTCTGGGACTGTTGATGTGGTACTACCAAAACAGTTCGCCCGCTGCCTGGATTTACCTGGCCATGCACGGCAGTTATGGGCTGGTGTGGTTCCTCAAGGACATGGCATTCCCCGACCCCAACTGGCAAAAGCGTATCACCCTGGGCGGCGGCATCAACGCATTCCTGTTTGTGCTTGGGCCGTACTGGCTGTTTGGCTGGCTGCTGATTGCGGGCGTGTCCAAACCGGTCTATCCCTTGCCCGAGTTTGCGTGGTACTGCCTGTGCCTGACGCTGTGCATGCTGGGCAGCGTGCTGATGGTGGCGGCCGACGCCCAAAAGTACTACACGCTGCGCCTGCAGCGCGGGCTGATCACCGATGGCGTGCACCGCTACATCCGCCATCCCAACTACCTCGGCGAGATGATGATTTACGGCAGTTTTGCCATGATGGCCTGGCACTGGCTGCCGGTGCTGGTGCTGGCCTGGGTCTGGGGCGCGGTGTTTGCCGTCAACATGGTGCTCAAGGAAGCCAGCATGTCGCGCTACCCGCAGTGGGCGGCGTACAAACAGCGTACCTGGTGGCTGCTGCCCTGGGTGCTGTGAAAACCTAGAACTTTTCCACTGTGGGAGCGAATGCGGCCACGCGCCGCGCGATGTTGCACAACGCACTGGCGATCGGTGCCGCCTGCGCGCTGCCCGGTGCGGCCTGGAGCCAGGTGCGCTGGAATGGCGACCCGTTCGCCCTGGGTGTGGCCAGCGGCTCGCCCACGCACGATTCGGTGGTGCTGTGGACGCGGCTGGTGCAGAACGCGCACACTTCGTCGGCCTTGCTCGGGCCCGCTGCCATCACGGTGCGCTGGGAACTGGCGCACGACGCGCAGTTTCAACGCATCGTGCAAAGCGGCGAGTACGCAGCCGTGCCCGAACTGGGGCATTCGGTGCACGTGGAGGTGACGGGGCTGGAGAGTGCGCGCTGGTACTTCTACCGCTTCATGGTGGCCCAGGCCACCAGCACCGTCGGGCGCACCTGTACCCTGGCCGCTCCCGGCACGCCGCTCAAACGACTGCGCCTGGCCTATGCCTCGTGCCAGCGCTGGGAGCACGGCTACTACGGCGCGTACCGGCATATGCGCGACGAGCAGGTCGATGCCGTGGTGTTTTTGGGCGACTACATCTACGAGTACCCGGGCGCGGCCAACGCCGCGCGCCACGCCAGCGGTGGCTGGGTGCTCACGCTGGAGGACTACCGGGCGCGCTATGCCCTGCACAAGAGCGACCCCGACCTGCAGGCCATGCACGCCGCCTGCCCCTGGCTGCTGACCTGGGACGACCACGAAGTGCAAAACGACTACGCCGGGCTGACCCCCGGCGACAGCGGCCCGGCGGTAGCCAACTTTGCCCAGCGCCGCGCCGCTGCCTACCAGGCCTATTACGAAAACATGCCCTTGCGCGCCAGCGTCCTGACCCACGGCCTGCAGGGGCTGGCCACGGGCGCAGAGATGCGCATCTACGCCAGTGTGGCAGTGGGCGATCTGGCCACGATCTACCTGTTGGACGACCGCCAATACCGCGACCCGCAGGCGTGTACCAAGGGCGGACGGGCGGGTAGCGGCGCGGTCAACCCGGCGCAATGCGCCATCTGGGACGATCCACAGCGCACCCTGCTTGGCTGCGCGCAAGAGCGCTGGCTGGACCAGGCCTTTGGCGCGTCAAGCACGCCCTGGAACGTGGTCGCGCAGCAAACGCTGTTTGGGCAGCGTGATTTCAGAATCGGCCCTGGGCGCTCGCTGTCCAACGATGGCTGGGACGGCTATGCTCCGGCGCGCTCACGCTTGCTGGAGTCGCTGCAGCGCCACCGCCTTGCCAATCCGGTGATTCTGGGAGGTGATGTGCACGCCAATTGGGTCGGGCACGTCAAGGCCGATTACGACCGCCCCGAGAGCCGCAGCCTGGGGGTGGAGTTTTGCGGCACCAGCCTGACCTCGCGCGCCGGTGGGCACGACACCCTGGCGCAGCGTCTGGCAGAAAACCCGCACTTCGTTTTTGCCAACAGCCAGGAGCGTGGCTACGGCGTGGTGGACTTCACGCCCGAGCGCTTGCACACCCGCTTGCGCGTGGTCGACGACGTGACCCGCCCCGACTGCGCCATCGCTACCCTGGCCGCGTTTACGGTGCAGGCGGGCAGGGCGGTGCTGGAGCAGGGCTGATCAGTCCGGGCGCAGAACTTCGAGCAAGCGGTTGAGGCCGCCTGACTGAATCGACACCTTGGCCT
>CAIPBW010000160.1 GCA_903863395.1 uncultured beta proteobacterium | reverse complement strand
GCTCTCGCCGGGCAACATCCAGTCCAGCAGAATCAGGTCGGGCAGGCCCGCGTCAAGTTCGCACTGCGCGCCAACGCTGTCCATCGCCCAGGTGGGGCGAAACCCATGGTGGCGCAGGTTGACAGCGATAAGTTCCGCAATTGCGGGCTCATCCTCCACCACCAGCACCGCAGGCATTCGTTTCATTTCACGACCGATTCGATTTTTTCCATGGTCGAGTGGCGCACGTCCTCGCCCTTGACCACATAAATGATGAACTCGGCGATGTTCTTGGCGTGGTCACCAATGCGCTCAATTGCCTTGGCCAGAAACAGCAGATCCAGGCTGGGCGAAATCATGCGCGGGTCTTCCATCATGTAGGTGACGAGCTTGCGCACAAAACCATTGAACTCCTGGTCGATCAGGTCGTCTTCCTTCAGGATGGCTACGGCAGCAGTCACATCCAGGCGTGCAAACGCATCCAACGCCTTGTTGAGCAGGCCCGACGCCAGATCTGCTGCTACCCGCAACTCCAGCGAGGGCAGCGAGCGCGGTGTGCCGCTTTGGATGATGGAGCGCACCATGCGCGCGATTTTTTCGGCCTCGTCGCCCACGCGCTCCAGATTGGCCGTGGTCTTGGAGATGGCAATCAACAGGCGCAGATCGCGCGCCGTGGGCTGACGCCTGGCGATGATGGATGAGAGATCATGGTCAATCTCGATCTCCATCGTGTTGACGCGGTGCTCTTTGTCGGACACCTCGTCGGCGGCTTCGACGCTGAACTGCGAGAGCGCGTAAATGGCCTGGCGAATCTGCGATTCGACCAGCCCGCCCAACTCCATGACCTTGGTGGAAACCGAGGTCAACTCGCTGTCGAACTGGGTGGATAAGTGTTTTTCAGGCATGGTTGTTCCTCTTTAGCCAAATCGTCCAGTGATGTAGTCTTCGGTTTCCTTGCGCGTGGGCTTGAAGAACATCTGTTCGGTGGTGCCAAACTCCATCAGGTCGCCCAGGTACATGTAGGCCGTGTGGTCGCTGCAGCGCGCAGCCTGCTGCATATTGTGGGTGACGATGACCACCGTGTAGTCGGCCTTGAGTTCGACGATCAGCTCTTCCACCTTGGCAGTGGAAATCGGGTCCAGCGCCGAGCAGGGCTCATCGAGCAGCAGTACTTCGGGCTTGATCGCAATGCCACGCGCAATGCACAGGCGCTGCTGTTGCCCGCCCGACAGGCTGGAGCCGCTTTGGGTGAGCTTGTCCTTGACCTCGCCCCACAGCGCCGCCTTGCGCAAGGCCCACTCGACGCGCTCCTCCATGTCGGTGGCGTTGAGCGACTCAAACAGCTTCACGCCAAAGGCAATATTGTCAAAGATAGACATCGGAAACGGTGTGGGCTTCTGGAACACCATGCCCACACGCGCGCGCAGCAAGGACACGTCTTCCTTGCTGGTGAGCAGGTCCTGGTCATCGAGCAAGACCTTGCCCTGGGCGTGTTGCTCGGGGTAGAGTTCAAACATGCGGTTGAGCACGCGCAGCAGCGTGGACTTGCCGCAGCCCGAGGGGCCGATGAAGGCTGTGACCTTTTTTTCGGGGATGTCCAGGTTGATGCCCTTGAGGGCGTGGAACTTTCCGTAGAAGAAGTTCAAGTCCTGGATCGAAATCTTGGTTCTTGCAGCAGCGGTGGCGATATTCATGATGTATCTTGGTAAAGGGTTGGCTGCGCGGCAACTCAGAGTTTGCTGCGCGTCAGAACGCGTGCCACGATGTTGAGGCCCAGCACCGCCAGCGTGATCAGGAACACGCCAGCCCAGGCCAACTTCTGCCAGTTCTCGTACGGGCTCATGGCGAACTTGAAGATGGTGACGGGCAGACTCGCCATCGGCTCGCTCAGGCTGCTGGTCCAGAACTGGTTGCTCAGCGCGGTGAACAGCAACGGCGCGGTTTCACCCGCAATGCGCGCCACCGCCAGCAGCACGCCGGTTATCACCCCGGCGCGGGCCGCCTTGAGCGTGATGCTCAGAATGACTTTCCACTTGGGCGCGCCCAATGCATAGGCCGCTTCGCGCAGACCGGCGGGGACGAGTTGCAGCATGTTCTCGGTGGTGCGAATCACCACCGGAATCACGATCAGTGAAAGCGCGATGATGCCGGCATACCCCGAGAACGACTTGAAGCGCGAAACCACCACCGCATACACAAACAGGCCGATCACGATGGAGGGGGCCGAGAGCAGAATGTCGTTGACAAACCGGGTGAGCGATGCAAGCCAGCTCTTGGTATCGAATTCGGCCAGGTAGATGCCCGCCATCACGCCCACGGGTGTGCCCACGCAGGTGGCCAGCGTGACCATCAGGAACGAGCCATAGATGGCGTTGGCCAGGCCCCCTTCTTCGTTGGGGGGCGGCGTCATCTGGGTGAGCGTGGCAATCGTCATGCCTTCAAAGCCCAGCAACATCGTTTCCCACAAAATCCAGAACAACCAGAACAGCCCGAAGGCCATGGCCAGCAGCGCCAGTGTGGTGGCAATCTGGTTGACGCGCTTGCGCTGGGCAAACTTGCCCGCACGCGCAGCAGATGAGGAGGTGGTGGTACTCATGTTTTTACGCCCTCGCCCTTGCGCAGTTGCGACAGCAATGCCTTGGAAAGCGCCAGGATCACAAAGGTTATGAAGAACAGCACCAGGCCCAGGTACATCAGCGAAGCTTGGTGCAAGCCCTCGCCCGCTTCGGCAAACTCATTGGCCAGGGCCGAGGTAATGCTATTGGCGGCCTGGAACAGGCTGAGCGAATCGAGCTGGTTGAAGTTTCCGATCACAAAGGTTACGGCCATGGTCTCGCCAATGGCGCGCCCCAGCCCCAGCATGATGCCGCCAATCACTCCGGTCTTGGTGAAGGGCAGAACCACCTTGGAGACTACCTCCCAGGTGGTAGCACCCAGGCCGTAGGCCGACTCCTTGAGCAGCGGTGGGGTGACTTCAAACACATCACGCATCACCGCCGAAATGAACGGAATGATCATGATGGCCAGAATGATGCCGGCCGACAGAATACCAATGCCCACCGGCGGCCCGGACACAAAAGCGCCCAGGTAGGGCACGCCCGCAAGCGCCGCCTGCAGCGGCTGCTGCACATAGGTGGCCAGTACCGGGCCAAACACCAGCAAGCCCCACATGCCATAGACGATGGAGGGCACCGCTGCCAGCAGTTCAATGGCCGTACCCAGCGGGCGCTTGAGCCAGGCAGGAGACAACTCGGTCAGAAACAGCGCAATGCCAAAACTTACCGGCACCGCAATCAGCAGCGCAATCAGCGAAGTGGCTACCGTGCCATAAATCATCACCAGGCCGCCAAAGTCTTCCTGCACCGGGTCCCACACGGTCCGGGTCAAAAAGCCCAGCCCGTATTTGTCAATGGCGGGCCAGGCGCTGATGGTGAGCGAGGTCAGGATCGCCAGCAGTAGCAGTAGCGTCAGAATCGCCGCGCCCTTGGCCGCCCAGCCAAAGAGGCGGTCTAGCAGCGGCCCAGAGTGGGCCCGCTTGTGGGGTGGCGGCTGAATCATGGCTTGCACTGGATGGGTTGCTAAGGGCAGATCGTCTTGGGTAAGTGTAGATGACATGGATTGTGCCCCTGGCATTGCCCGATGCGCTTTGCGCTATTACTTGAAAGCGACGGGCTTGCCAGCGCCGTCCTTGATTTCGCCCCAGGACTTCTGAATCAGTGCCACGACCGAGTCCGGCAAGGCTACATAGTCCAGGTCGCTGGCGGCCTTGTCACCATTGGCATAGGCCCAGTTAAAGAACTTGAGCGCTTCCGAGGCGTTGGCGGGCTTGTCCTGCTTGGCGTGCATCAGGATGTAGGTCGCGGTCGAAATCGGCCAGGTGGACTTGCCCGGCTGGTCGGTAATGATCTGGTAGAACGACTTGTTCCAGTCTGCACCTGCCGCGGCAGCCTTGAAGGCGGCTTCGTCCGGGGCCACAAATTGGCCATCCCGGTTTTTCAGCAGGGTGTAGGTCATCTTGTTTTGCTTGACGTAGGAATATTCCACATAGCCAATCGAGTTGGGCAAACGGTTGACAAACGCGGCCACGCCTTCGTTGCCCTTGCCACCCGCACCCACCGGCCAGTTGACTGCCGTGCCCTCACCCACCTTGGCTTTCCACTCGGGGTGGACGCGGCTGAGGTAGTTGGTGAAGTTAAACGTGGTTCCCGAACCATCGGCACGGCGCACCGGCGCGATGGCCGCATCAGGCAATGCCAGGCCGGGGTTGAGGGCCTTGAGCGCCGCATCGTTCCAGCGCGTGATCTTGCCCAGGTAAATGTCGCCCAGCGTCTGGCTGTCCAGGCGCATCTGGCCCGGTGCAATGCCCTTGACGTTGATCACTGGCACGGTGCCACCAATCACGGTCGGAAACTGGACCTGGCCCTTGGCCTTGAGTACCTCATCGGTCTGGGGCATATCGGAAGCACCAAAGTCCACCGTCTTGGAGTCAATCTGCTTGATGCCGCCGCCCGAACCGATGGACTGGTAGTTGACCTTCACGCCGGTGGCCTTGTGGTAGTCAGACGCCCATTTGGCGTAAATGGGAGCGGGGAAGGTTGCGCCCGCTCCGGTAATTTCCTGGCCGCTGGCGACACCAGCAAAGCCCCCTATGCAGGCCACGGCGAGCGACAACAGCGGTAATTTGAAAGCGATTTGCATGTGAAACCCTCGGTTGGTTGAGAAGTGAATGCGTGGACTTTAAGAAAGTTTTATGACAACTCCGTGACATACCCCAAATCACTTTCGGGCATTTCCCGATCTGTCACGCAACTTTCAACGCCGTGTCACAGCCTTGTCACAAATAGTTCCTACGCTTCGGGTTTTTCACACGGAGAAGCAACCATGACGACTTTCGCATCCTTCACCGCAACTCGGCGTAGCGCCCTGGCTGCGGCCCTGGTCACCGTTCTGGCGGGCTGCGCCAGCGTTCCGGCCCCCGTGAACCTGGCCGACACCATTGCCAAGACACCGTCGCTAAGCACCTTGCAGGGCTTGGTGGCATCGTCCGGCCTGACCAGCACGCTGCAAGGAGTTGGCCCCTACACCGTCTTTGCCCCCAACAATGAAGCCTTCAAGGCAGTGCCAGCCAAGACCATGGAAGATCTGGCCAAGCACCCGGACAAGCTCAAGGCAGTTTTGACCTACCACGTGATTGCAGGCAAATCCCTGGCTGCCGACGTGAAGAACAGCAACGCCAAGACGCTCCATGGCGCGGATATTGCCATCTCCAAGGCGGGTGAATTCATTACGGTAGAGAGCGCCGCCACCACCCAGACCGACATTCTGGCCACCAACGGTGTGGTGCACATCATTGACACGGTGCTACTGCCACCGGTCAAGAAATAACTCGCGTGCGCCCCGGACCCGGTCCTGGGCGTGGCACCGGCATCGCGCCGGTGCCGAGGAAAATTGTCTCCGGCAAGGGGGTGGGTGCTATGCTTTGGCGGCCACCGACCCACCGCCAAACCAAACATTACATGCAAACCGGAAACCGCCTAGCCGCCGTGGACCTGGGGTCCAACAGCTTTCGACTCGAAATTGGACGCGTAGAGCACGGTGCCTTCCGCCGCACCGAATACCTCAAGGAAACCGTGCGCCAGGGCGGCGGCATGGATGTCGAGCGCAACCTCACAGCCGAGGCCATGCAGGACGGCTGGGACTGTCTGGCGCGCTTTGGCGAGCGCTTGGCGGGCTTCAAACCCTCGGAGGTACGCGCAGTGGCAACCCAGACCCTGCGCGAAGCGCGTAACCGCGATGTATTCCTGCAGCGCGCCACCGCCGTGCTGGGCTTTCCGATCAACGTGATTTCCGGCCGCGAGGAAGCACGCCTGATTTATCAGGGCGTCTCCAACATGCTGCCGCAAAGCGACGAGCGCCGCTTGGTGGTCGATATTGGCGGGCGCTCAACCGAACTGATCCTGGGCCAGGGCATCACGCCGAGCGCCATGGAGTCGTACCGCGTGGGCAGCATTGCCTGGTCGAAGCGGTTTTTCCCCGATGGACTGTTCACCAAACGCGCCTTCGAAATCGCCGAGGTGGCCGCCACCGCCGTGATGGACGAAGCGTTTGACACCTACCACCCCGACAAATGGGACAGCGCCTACGGCTCGGCCGGCACCGTGGGTGCCATTGGTGACGTGCTGGTGGCTGCAGGCTGGCCGTCGGGCAGCATTTCGCAGGACGGCCTGGACTGGCTGCTGGAAAAACTGATTACCACCCAAAGCGTGGATCGCCTGCGCATGGCGGGCATGCGCGAAGACCGCAAGGCCATCATTGGCGGCGGCATCAGCGTGATCCGTGCGGTGTTCAAACTGCTGGGCATCAACAGCATGCAAATGGCAACCGGTGGCCTGCGCCACGGCCTGATCTGCGATTTGCTGGGCAGCACCGGCTCCAGCGGCGACCTGCGCAGCAAGAGCGTGGGCCGCCTGGCCGCCAAGTTCAACGTGGATGTTGCGCATGGCGAGCGGGTGGGCAAGGTTGCAGTGGCACTGCTGGAACAATTGGGCGCAGCCACATTGAGCGACCTGGGCGACCCCGAGCGTCTGGCGCGCAAACTGCATTGGGCGGCGCGTCTGCACGAAATCGGCAGCCACATCTCGCATAGCGACTACCACAAGCACGGCGCCTACATCCTCGACAACGCCGACGCCATCGGTTTTTCGCTCTCGGAAATGCACCGCCTGAGCCTGCTGGTGCTGGGCCACCGGGGCAAGCTGCGCAAGGTGGAAGCGGCCTTGAGCGACGAGAGCCTGGCGCTGCAGTTGCTGGCGCTGCGCCTGGCCGTGATCTTGTGCCACGCCCGGCGCGACCCCGACCTGCAAGGCATTGCGCTGGAGCGCAGCACCACCGACGACCAGGTGGTGCGCCTGCGCTGGCGCGCGGGCTGGGACGCCCGCTATCCGCAATCGGCGCACCTGCTGCGCGAAGAAACCATCGCCTGGCAAAAGACCCCCTGGACGCTCGAAGTCCTGGAAGCCAATTGAAACCTGCGTAAACCATAACAATTCAGCGCGTCCTTGCGAGCCCCTGATTCGGTGCCGAAACGGCCAATGGACCATCAACCCAGGTTTCGTCACTGCGAGGAGCGAAGCGACGCGGCAGCCCATGTCCTTTGGCCGTCATTGCGAGCGAAGCGCGGCAATCCATGCATTCCCCCGTCATTGCGAGCGAAGCGCGGCAATCCATGCGGGCATGAAGTCATGGATCGCCACGGCCTGACGGCCTCGCGATGACGGGGTGAGTACGTGGCCTCACGATGACGGGACGCGTGCGGGCCTTGCGATGACGGGGCGAGCACCGCTGGCAGCCACTCCATGCCAGGGTAGGAATATTCTGACAATTCACCAGACTCTTCCGACAAGAAAACCGGAACTGTCTGATGGCTTTGTACGCGGGTTTTTCCGATCATTCAAACGCTGCAAACAAACTGCCCGGTGAAGGTTCCCCATCAGTGGTTGCGCCGCGAGCGAAAGATGCCATGAAAGCAATTCAACAATCCAAGTCCCCCGCCACTTCCAGCCATGCGTCGATGCGCGACATTGATGAGCGGACCAACCTGGCCGCCAACAGCATGTTTGAGCTGTTGCTGTTTCGCCTGGGGGACGCGGCCAACAGCGACAAGCGCGAGTTGTTTGGCATCAACGTCTTCAAGGTGCGCGAGATTCTGGTCATGCCGGAGATCACCGCCATGGTCAATATGCCGCCCACGGTGATGGGGGTGGCCAATATCCGGGGCCAGATGATTACCGTGATCAACCTGCCGATGGTGGTGGGCTGCCGGCCCAAGAGCGGAACCGGCATCTTGCTCGTAACCGAATTTGCACGCACCACGCAGGCGTTTGCCGTGGAAGAAGTGAGCGAGATTGTCCGTCTGGAGTGGAAGCACGTGCTCTCGGCCGAGGGCAGCGGTGGCGGGCTGGTGACCAGCATTGCGCGCCTGGACGGTAGCGCCGAGAACACGCGACTGGCCCAGGTGCTGGACGTGGAGCAAATCCTGCGCGACGTGCTGCCCGAAGAGCAGCGCTCGAGTGAGAACACCAGCGGCGTTACCCCGGTGCGGCTGCCCCCGGGTTCGGTGGTGGTTGCGGTGGACGACTCGGCCGTGGCGCGCATGATGATCGAGCAGGGGCTCAAGTCCATGGGTGTGCCCTTCATCATGACCAAGACCGGCCAGGAGGCATGGGAGCTGATGGAAGCCATGACGGTCAAGGCCAACGACGAGGGCAAGAGAGTTCAGGACAAGGTGGCACTGGTGCTCACCGACCTGGAAATGCCGGTGATGGATGGCTTTACGCTCACACGCAACATCAAGCAGGACGGGCGCTTTAGTGGCATCCCGGTGATCATTCACTCGTCGCTGACCGGTAGCACCAACGAGAGCCACGTCAAGACCGTGGGTGCCGATGGCTATATCGCCAAGTTCCAGGCGGCAGAGCTGTCCAACATCATCCGTGACGCGCTGGTTCGCGCGGGCCACGGCTAGCCAGACGCAGCGCAGCGCCGCACGGCGGCAAGGCACTCTGTAGCGCAGGGTTTTGTCGCAAAAATGTCACCGTGGATTGCTACAGTGGTGGCATGGTTACCAAGAAGACTCCCCGGACAGTTGCGCCCCGGGTGCACCCAGTCACTCCAACGGCGCGCAACCAGCAAGTGTGCACCGCCCTGATACGCGAATTGTCAAGGCTGCGGCGCTCGATGCTCGAGCGCGAAGCGGCCATGGCCGCCGAGCTTGACCGGGTGTCGCCCAATTGCCAGGAAAGCGCACGCAACCTGATCCATTACCTTGCACTGCGCGCGATGGACCTGCGCCCGATCCAGGAGCAACTCGCCTGGCTGGGGCTTTCGTCACTCGGGCGCTCCGAGTCGCATGTGTTGGCGAGTCTTGACAAGGTGCTGGGCATCTTGCATCGCGTCACCGGCCAAGCGTGGGAAGACAAGTCTGCCGAAGAGCCCGCAGGCCGCATCAGCAGCCGCAGATTGCTGGAGCAGCACGCGGTGAAGTTGCTGGGTGCAGCGCCTGCCGGACGTTCGGTGCGCGTGATGGTGACGCTGCCGTCCACGGCGGCAACCGACTTCAGCACCGTTGGCGAGTTGGTGGAGGCGGGAATGGATGTGGCGCGCATCAACTGCGCGCATGACACGGCGCAAGACTGGGACGCAATGGCTGCCCACGTTCGCCGCGCGGCCAAGGCCGCCCAGCGCGACGTGAAAATTCTCATGGACCTGGGTGGCCCCAAGATTCGCACCGGTGACGTAGCCGCGCGCCCGGCGGTGCTGCGCCTGCGCCCGCAGCGCGACGAGTTAGGCCACGCCTACCAGCCTTTTCGTCTGGGGTTGCACCCAGCCTCGCAGGACGTGACCCTGCCCAGCGTTGACGCCAGCATCGGGGTGGACGACAAGTGGTTCGCCCACCTGCGCGTGGGCTCTCAAATCGACTTCTCGGATGCACGCGGCGCAAAGCGCCATCTGCTGGTGGTGCAGTGGGATACGCATGGCGCAGTGGCAGAAAGCGTGCATTCCGCCTACCTGGTGCCCGAGACCCAACTCACCATCAAGGGCGCTGAAGGCAAGAAATGGGCAAGCACACATCCCCACGGCATTCAACACCTGCCCGGGCTGCTGCACGTACACCAGGGCGAGTTCATCCGCATCACCAAAGGCGGCGCAGGTGCACCGGCCATGGTTTCCACCGACGACGAAGCCATCGTGCAGGAACTGGCACACATCGCCTGCACCCTGCCCCAGGTTCTCAGCCAGGTGCATACCGGCGAGCGCATATGGTTTGACGATGGCCGCATTGGCGGCATCATCCGGCGCGTGGAGCCCGATTGGATTGAAGTCGAAATCACGCAGGCACGCGCTGGTGGCGAAAAGCTGCTGGGCGACAAGGGCATCAACCTGCCCGACAGCGCGCTGAGCCTGCCCGCCCTGACCGACAAGGACATGCAAGACCTCTCGGCGGTTGCGGCACTTGCCGACATGGTGGGCCTGTCCTTTGTGCAACAGAGCGAGGATGTCTACCTGCTGCGCGACTGCCTGGACCGGCTGGGGCGGCACGACCTGGGCATCGTCCTGAAAATTGAAACGCTCAAAGGCTTTGAGCATTTGCCCGAACTCATGCTCGCGTCCATGGCGGGGCAATCCGCCGGTGTGATGATTGCGCGCGGCGATTTGGCCGTGGAATGCGGCTACGAGCGCATGGCCGAAGTGCAGGAAGAAATCCTGTGGTGCGCCGAGGCAGCGCATATGCCGGTGATCTGGGCCACGCAGGTATTGGAGACTCTGGCCAAGACCGGCGTGCCCTCACGCGCCGAAATCTCAGACGCCGGACTCGGCGTGCGTGCTGAATGCGTGATGCTGAACAAGGGCCCTTACATCACCGCAGCGATACGCACGCTCGACGACATCCTGCGGCGCATGGGAAGCCATCAGGAAAAGAAGCGCTCCTTGCTGCGCGCGCTGCGCTCGTGGAGCTCTGCAAGCTGAACTTGCAACGTCGCTCAGTTGTTTCATGACAACACCTCGCGCGTCGCAGAGGTTTGTCTTCAAAGTGTAATTTTTCAACTTTACATTGGTTGTGAACGGACCTTTGATCGCCAGCGGTCGAAGTCGAGACTCAGCCAATGTGACCACTTTGTAACTTCCACTCCATGAGCATTTCAATCGCATATCCGTACCGGGCGACCCACGCCTCAAGCCGTTTTTTTGGGCTGGGACTGGTCATTGCGGTACATGTGCTGGTTGTTTGGATGCTGGTCTCGGGAACCGCGCAAAAGGGCTTGAAGTTCTTGAAGAAGCCGATGGAGGCAGTGGTGATTCAGGAGGTCATCATCCCTCCACTTCCACCCATTCCCTTGCCGCCCCCACCCAAGGAAGTGCGCCCACCCCAACCGAACGCGCCGCGCGTGGAGACGCCACTTCCCTTCGTTCCGGTGCCTGAAGTCGCTGCGCAAACACAGTCCGCTCCGCCCACCATGGCGGCAAACCCCGCGCCGCCTCCGGCCCCGCCGGTCATTGCACCCGCGCCTGCACCCGTCGTGGAAAGCCGCATGGCGCACATTGCCTCACTCGAAGGTGAGTACATCCTCAAAGTGCGCACCATGCTGCACTCCACCAAACGCTACCCGACCGGAAGGCAAGCCAGCCAGCAGCGGCCCCAAGGCAAGGTCAAGCTGTGGTTCACGCTCAGCCGCCACGGCGTGCTGCTCGACGTGGGCGTTCTGGAGTCGTCCAATTCCAATCTTCTGGACGACGCCGCCATCGCCACCGTTCGCCGTGGCAGCTACGAGCCCTTCCCACCCGATACCTGGACCGGCGAAGAACTGCACAAGTTCAGCGCCGAAATTGCCTTCACCCCAGTCAGTTCCTGACGTTTCCCTGCTCTCCCCGTTCTTCAACCTTACCCATTGCTGTACTCCATGAAAACCTTCAAACCTTCTCAATTGGCGCTTGCCATCGCCACGCTCTGCGTGACACCGGCTCTTTGGGCGCAAACGGCTACCATCACCGATGTCGGCCGCATTGCGGTGGACAGCCTGCCCGGTGGTTCCAATACCGGACTGATCACACAAGAAGAAACACCCAAGGCGCGCAGTTCCGTATCCAAAGCGCACCTGGAGACCTTGGCACCAACCAGCAACCCCTACCAGGCAATTGAACTGCTGCCCGGCGTCAACACCTTCAGCTACGACGCCACCGGCATGTTTGGCGGCGGGCTGCGCGTGCGCGGCTTCAACAGCGACCAGATGGGCTTCACCATCAACGGCGCTCCGGTCAACGACTCTGGCAACTTTGCGGTCTATCCGATGGAATACACCGACACCGAAAACCTGTGCGAAATCTTTGTGACGCAAGGCTCCACCGACACCGAAGCGCCGCACGTTGGGGCGTCCGGTGGCAATATCGGCATGGTGTCATGCCCGCCCGCCGACCAGTACGGTTTTCGCCTGACACAAACCGTGGGCCAACTGAATTCCTACAAGACCTTTGCGCGCCTGGACACGGGCAAGTTTGCCGACGGCAAGGCCAAGTTCTTTATCTCCATGTCCAAGGCCAAGGCAGACAAGTTCAAGGGCGCAGGCGGCGCCGACCGCAACCACCTGGACCTCGGTGTCGAGTACCAACCGTCGGACGCGCTCGCGCTGTCGAGCAGCCTGGTGTACAACCGCGCCGTCAACAACTTTTTCCGCTTGCTCACCAAGGCGCAGATCGCTCAATACGGCGCTACGCTCGACTACGGCTCCACACCACCGCAGCACCTTGCACCGGTCAATGGCACGGCACAAACCGAGACAACACCCGCAGACGGGTACTACAACTATTCGCTCAACCCCTTCCGCAATTACCTCTGGACCGGCAAAGCTGAGTACAAGGTCAACAAGGACGTGAGCTTTAGCGCCGAGCCCTATTTCTGGTACGGTTTTGGCGGTGGCAGTGGGCTCTATACCCTGGCCGAGAGCAGTCTTTCAAGCAGTGCTTTGACCAAGCTCGGCCGCGGCATTGCCGATATCAATGGCGACGGCGACACCTTGGACACGCTCATGGTGTACCGCAGTTCGGTGACCGAGACCTACCGCCCAGGCGTCACACTCAAGTCCAACTTGCGCGTGGACAACCACAACCTGCTCTTTGGCTATTGGATGGAACGTGCGCGCCACTTCCAGACCCAACCCTATTCCAGGGTGGACAACGCTGGCAATGTCGCCAGCATCTGGCTTGATGACCCGAGTCTGTTGTTGAAGCGCGGCGACGGAACCACGGTGCAGGGGCGCAACCAGCTCACCATCAGCACTGCTTCCTCGGCGTCTGTGCAGGACAGCATCAAGCTGATGCAGGACAAGCTCAATCTGCAACTGGGCCTGCGCAGCACCAGCATCAACCGCGACTTCTACAACTTTGCCAATGAGGGAAGCAGTCAGGGCGCCGACTACAACATCAACAAGACCTATAGCAAGGCGCTGCCCAGTGTGGGCGTGCGCTACACGCTCGACACCGAACAGCAGGTGTTCTTCAACGTTGCCGCCAACATGAAGGCCCCGGGCAACTTCAGCTTCCAGAGCCTGTACAAGGGAGTGACCTTTGCCAACGGCGTCCCCGTCACCACCGCCGCAACACTGCGTGACCCGGTGGTGGACATGGAGACCTCCACCAACCTCGACCTGGGCTATCGCTTTGCCAACGACAACTGGACCTTCTCGGGGTCGGTGTACTACATCGACTACAAGAACCGCATCGCATCCGCCTGGGATGGTGTGGCGCTCGCCAGCATTGACTACAACGTCGGCGACGTGACCACCAAGGGTTTTGAACTGGAAGCCGGCCGCAAGCTTGACTCCAACTGGTCGCTCTATGGCTCGCTGACCTATACCGACTCCAAAGTGCTGAACGACTGCGCATGCACATTTGGCAGCAAAGTCGCAGAGCCCACCAGCGGCAAGCAAATGCCCGACACCCCGCTGTGGATGAGCGGCATACGGCTTGGCTACAACAGCGGCAACTGGTTTGGCAATGCCGATGTCAAGTACACCAGCGCAGCCTATACCACTCTGGTTAATGACGACTCTGTCGATCCGGTCACCCTGGTCAACGCCAGCGTTGGCTACAAGTTTGCCGACTCCACCTTCATGAAGAAGCCCAAGCTGATGCTCAACATCATCAACCTGTTTGACCAGAGCTATCTGCGCGTCAACTCCGGCAGCGGCAGCAATTTCACTGTTCGTGCATTGGGTACCGGTGGTAGTGCACCGTCTCTTTACGTGGGTGCCCCCCGTTACGTCTCGGTAACATTCCGCACCGAGTTCTGAGCAGGGTCACTGTTGTCACCCATTTTGCAGTTGCCCTGAATTGGCCGCCAGGTACAGCACCACCTCCGGTGCCGTACTTGGCGGCATTTTTTTAACTACCTCCACACCTGCTATGCGCAACCCCATTCCCCGAACCCATCGGGCTGTAGTCTTTGCCGCAGTTGCAATGGCAGCGTTTGTTTTCGTGGCAGGTGCCGGTGCAGCCACGCCCCCCGGCAAGGCACCCATCACCATTTCGCTGCTGGCACTCAATGACTTTCATGGCAACATCCTGCCCCCGAGCGGCAGTGCACTGGTGCCCGATGCACAACGCCCCGGCGGCAGCCGCGTGGCCTTGGGTGGTGGTGCCTACCTGTCCACACTGGTCAAGGCACTCAAGACACACAACCCCGGCAACACCCTGGTGGTCGCAGCGGGTGACATGGTTGGCGCGTCGCAGTTGACGTCGGGCTTGTTCCACGACGAGCCGACCATAGACGTGCTCGACCAGATCGGTCTGGACATCTCCAGCGTAGGCAACCATGAGTTCGACAAGGGCCGTGCCGAGCTGACGCGGCTGCAGCGCGGTGGTTGCTTTCCCGCCTCAGCCGATGGCACGGCGGGCAAGGTCGGCATGGACACATGCATGAACAAAGGCCAATTCAAGGGTGCCCGGTTTCGGTATCTCGCAGCCAACGTGATCGATGTCCACAGCGGCGGGACCCTGTTTCCTGCCACTGCGATCCGCAACGTGGGCGGAGTAAAGATTGGCTTCATCGGCCTGACGCTGCGCGAAACTCCTTCGGTGGTGACACCTGCGGGGGTTGAAGGTCTGCGCTTTCTTGACGAGGTGGAAACGGTCAACCATTGGGTGCCATTGCTGCAGCAGCAAGGGGCCAGCGTGATCGTGGTGTTGGTGCATCAAGGCGGTGAGACCACCGCCAGGACGCTGCTCGACAAGTCCTGCCCCGGCTTCAGTGGCGCAATCACGGACCTGGCCGACCGCATGCATCCCGGCGTGGACCTGGTCATCAGCGGCCACACCCACCAAGAGTACGTCTGCTTTCGTCCCGATGGCAAGCTGATCACCCAATCAGGTTCGTATGGCCGCCTGCTCACCCAGGTTAACCTGACGCTGGACGGCACCACCAAGAAAGTAATCGCCAAAGACGCCAACAACCAGCCCGTCCTCAATGGCCTGCCCATCAAGGACGCAGCGGGCAATCTGCTACCCCTGCCGCAGGGTTATGCAGCGCTCAAGCCAGACCCTGCGGTAGCGCGCGTAGTGCAGCGTTACGGCGATCTGTCCGCCTCGATTGCCGATGTGGTGGTGGGACGCTTGGCCGCGCCCTTGGACCGCAGACGCAGTGCCGCAGGTGAAAGCACGCTGGGCGCGGTCATCGCCGATGCCTTTCTGGTGGGCTCGTCCGACACCAGCTACGGTGACAAGCCGGCACAGATTGCTTTCACCAACCCGGGCGGAATCCGCAGCGATCTTGGTTCCAGTCTTTCCGTCACATTTGGCCAGTTGTTCAACGTCTTGCCGTTCAACAACAACCTTGTGAGCATGGACCTGACCGGCCAGCAACTCCTTCGACTGTTGGAACAACAATGGGAGAGCCCACAATCCGCAGGCGGGCGCATCATGTCGGTGTCGGCTGGGTTCAGCTATGCGTGGGATGCAAGCACTGCGGAAAGAGCCCTTCCCGGCACAGGTGCCAGGGTCGTTCCCGGCTCCATGAAACTGCACGGTGAGCCGATGGACATGAACCAGACCTACCGCATCACCGTCAACAATTTCATGGCCAGTGGCGGCGACAACTTCAGCCTGTTACGCCAAGGCAGCAACGTTCAGGCGGGCGAGGTGGACTCTACCGTAGTGAAGCTGTACTTTCGCACGCGCGCTGTGGTGGGCGTGCCCGCCCTCGACCGCATCGAGCGAGTCCACTGAGAAAGCGCAACCGCGCGAACGCCTCACTGAAGACACAGCGCGGCGGCTTTGTTTGTCAGAAAATCCGCTACCGCACGCTGGGTACCTGGGCTTCGTGGAACGGTCTTGTGGTTGGTCCCGTCGATGACCGTTATCGTTGCCTGTGTGCCAAAGCTGCGCGCAAGCCTCAAACTGTCTGAGTGGTTTACTTCCTTGTCTCTTGCAGCCAGGATGACGAGCGTCCTGGCCGATATGTCGGGCACAAGCTTTGAGTTCATGAACCGTTTGCGAACAAATACGGACAAGGGTGCCAGCCAGAACCTGCCGCGAAGCACGGAGCGCATACTACAAAAAGGCGATACCAGTATCAGGTGAGCCGGGCTGACATGGTGGGCGAGCCAGATTGCGATGGCAGTGCCCAGACTGCGCCCCATCAGTGCCACTTCGGTGTTTGCGCGGGCGTGCCTTTGCAGCACAAATTCATAGATCGCCAGCGCGTCTGCCTTGGCGTTTATCTCCGACGCGGAGCCCTTGGAATCGCCAAACCCACGGTAATTGAAGCTGTAGACCGTCCATCCTTCAAGGTAGGAAGCCATCTTGGGCGCCCACCAGGCGTCTTCCTTTCGACCACCGAAATAGAGGAGTACCTTTTCCCGATCTTGTACCGACTTGGGCGCAGCGCTCCATCCGTACAGGCGTGCCCCGTCTGGCCGATCGAGCCTCAGCGGGCTGAGGAAAAAGTCCGCATGAGGGCCCGCAGGCAGGTCGCGCCTGCGCCGTGGCCTGCCAAAAATAAGTCGGTTAATCACGGCGGCTCTGCGATGGCGCAGGGAGACCCGCAATATGCCCGGTGTCGATATCGAGTGCATGAAGAACACGCGTACATAGGTCCTGCGGCGTACGCGAAATCACGTCTTCGGGCACCTCGAATTTGCGGGTCAGGCGCGTGTAGTCCTCAAAACCGTAGGACACGATAAAAGGGTGCATACCTGCCGCCACGGCAGCGGCGAAATCCTTGTGCTCATCGCCGCAGGCGAACGACCGCGCGGGGTTGATGTCAAAGCTTTTGCGGGCGGTCCTGAAAGCGGCTGTCTTTTCCTGCCCCAAGGGCACGTGCGCCACGAAGTCCAGCGCATCCAGATCAATGCCGTGGCGTGCCAGGAGTATGCGCAGGGTCATCTCGGGCTCGTTGGTAATGTTGCGCGTGACCAACCCTACCCTGATGCCCGTGGCAGCAATCAGGGTGCGGACGAGGTCTGCAACGCCAGGATAAAGCTGGGCATCGTGGCGGTACACGTCGGTGAGTGTTGCCAGGAGCTTCTTGCGGCTTTGCTTGCCAAGCTGTTGTTTCAGATTGATGGGGAACTCTTTGAGTCCGCCCATGTACTTGAACAGATTGCGCCGCTTTTGAAATCGCTCGAGCGCACCCAACTCCATTCCATGCCTGGAGAAGGTCTGATCAATGGCAGAGAAGGCATCGACGATGGTTCCGTCGGCATCAAAAATTATCAATCGTTCATTGGATCTGTACATGGCATTCGTGACCGGTTCAACGTATGCAGGCTGCAATCTTTGGCCGCACGAGAATGTGCCTGCCGCGTCACTTTAGCCGATTGCGGGGCAATCGCGCGCTTGGTTTATGCGTGACACGCAATATTCACGGGAACGTCATATTTCGTCATTAGCATCCGTGCCACACAGCGTTCTTGGAAGCGCTGACACGACAGGGATAGCAAACCACGCCCGCCTTGCGCAATGCAAGCTCATCGCATCGCCTGACACACCGAGCCCTATTCGAATGCCAAAGACTTTCTATCTCGTGCTGGTGGTGCAGTTCATATCATCGATCGCCGATAACGCATTCCTGATTCTTGCTATCGGTAGAACTTTGGAGTTGGGCAACGTGGAATGGTTGATCCCCGTGCTGAAAATGGGCTTCACGCTGTTCTATGTTGTACTCGCGCCCTTTGTGGGCCCGCTGGCAGACGCGCTACGCAAAGGCCACGTCATGTTGCTGGCCAATATCCTGAAAGTCATTGCAATGCTGATACTGCTCAGCGGCGCACATCCGCTGATGGCCATCGGAATTGCGGGCCTGGGTGCCGCCATGTATGCGCCAGCCAAGTACGGGTTGATTACCGAGCTATTGCCAGCCAAGGACCTGGTCATTGCCAACGGCTATTTTGAAGGCGTTACGGTAACCGCAGTGATCATGGGAACCGCCTTGGGCGGCGTGCTGGTGAGCCCGATGCTGACCAACAGCGGTGCGTCGCAAGCCCTGTCCTGGTTCGGCGCAGCCCAAACCAGGTTTGTCGCAGGGATGTTCATCCTGCTCATCCTGAACTCCTTGGCTACCCTGTTGAGCATCGGGGTGACCGACAGCGGAGCGCGTTATGGCGCCTGTACACCACACCCCATCAAATTGGTACAGCGCTTCCATCGCGAGAATCTGACACTCTGGCTTGATCGCCAGGGGGGCTTGTCGATGGCCGTTACGACCTTGATCTGGGGCGTTGGCGCAACGCTTCAACTGATCGTGCTGCGCTGGGCCACTGAGGCGCTAGGTCTTCCTCTGGCCCAGGCCGCTTATCTGCAGGGGGTAACGGCTGTCGGAGTGATCGCTGGAGCTCTGGCTGCAAGCAAGTTTGTCGCTTTGGCGAACGCGGCGCGCGTCTTGCCTCTGGGAGTGGCGCTGGGGGCGATGGTGCCACTGCTCTTGTTGGTGCACAGCGTCACCTGGGCGGTGGTGTTGCTGATCATTGTGGGTGCCTTGGCAGGGTTCTTCGTGGTACCCATGAATGCGATGCTGCAACATCGCGGCTGCACCTTGCTGACTGCGGGGCGCTCGATTGCGGTGCAGGGCTTCAACGAAAACGCAGGAATGCTACTGATGCTGTGCATCTACGCGGCGACGATTGCACTCGACATACCGCTCTACCCGCTGATCATCGGTTTTGGCATCCTGGTGGCGTGCCCCATGGCCATTCTGTATGCGGTCTCAAAATCAACGCTACCAATCGCTGAGCCTGCGATGTGAGGTTTTCGTTGGCAGAAAAAGACAATCATCAAATTGTCATCATTGCTGCGTAGTCTTGCGGCCATGAACAGTACCCAAGAACTCACCGTTGATTCCTTTGCGTCTGAGTCCGTCCCCTTGCGGATTGCGATCGTGACCGAAACCTTTCCGCCAGAAGTCAATGGTGTCGCGATGACCCTTGGACGCATCGTGGAGGGTGTGCTGGAGCGAGGGCATTCGTTGCAAGTGGTGCGCCCGCGCCAACCGCGCGACGCAACCCATCAACAGCGCGCTGGTCTCGATGAAGTCTTGTCGCGCGGCGTCCCATTGCCTGCCTATGGGGATCTGCAGTTCGGAATGCCCTCCAGGGGGCGTTTGATCAAGCTTTGGAGCGAACAGCGTCCCGATGTGGTTCACGTCGTAACCGAGGGGCCCCTGGGATGGTCGGCGGTGGCCGCTGCGCGCAAGCTTCAACTGCCGGTTACCAGTTCTTACCACACCAATTTTCAGCGCTATTCGCCACACTATGGAATTGGATTGCTCAAGGCACCCATCGAGTCGTACCTGCGCAAGCTGCACAACAAGACGATGGCCACCATGGTGCCGACCAAGGCGATGATGCAGGAGTTGCAGCGGTGCGGTTACGAGAATGTGACCTTGCTCTCGCGAGGGGTGGCTACGGAGCAGTTCAATCCTGCACGACGCTCGGCTGCCTTGCGCGAAAGCTGGGGTGCCGGGCCGCAAGATCTGGTGGTGGTGCTGGTCGGGCGCCTTGCCAAAGAAAAAAACGTAGGCTTGGTGGTGTCGGCGTTTCGGGCGATTCGCGCCCGGGTGCCCAACGCAAAGCTGGTCCTGGTCGGCGATGGGCCGCTGCGCAAGCCCTTGGAAGAGTCCGTGCCGGAAGCCCATTTTGCGGGCACACGCAAGGGTGAAGATCTGGCCGCGCACTATGCCTCAGGCGATCTGTTTTTGTTCCCCAGTTTGACTGAAACCTTTGGAAACGTAGTTCCCGAAGCCATGGCCAGCGGACTGGCCGTAGTGTCCTACGACATCGCAGCCGCCAAGGAACTGATCGACAGTGGTATCAATGGCGTACTCGTTGCGCCCGGCGACGAACTGGCGTTTGTCAATGCAGCGGTGGAAGTGTCAACAAACCTGCAGCAGCGCACGCAGATGCAGGCTGTGGTCGTGCAAAGCGTCGCTTATCTGGCATGGGGTGCGGTCTACGACAGCTTCCTGCACACCTTGTCGTGTGCCGTGCAAATGCACGGGCGCGGGTTTGCTGCCACGGGTGGCACCCCACGGCAGTCAGGGCAGAGCGGCAAGGCCCAGCAGCGCCTGGCCCATTCGAACCTGCAGACCTTGCTCTAAGCCTTCGCAGAGCGCAAATCCCTTGGGTGCAAGAACAATGACTGTGGAGCCATGCTGGAACCAACCCATCTCCTGCCCTTTGGTGAAGTGTGCATTGCACGCAATCGATTGAGGCCCCGAATACTTCAAGTGGAACAAAACGTCGAGAAAGTGCAGCCGGATGCTGGCAACCAAAATTGCGGCCACGGGAATCAGCGCGATGCGCTTGTCGGCAAATGGCCCAGCAGCGTGAATTCTGGTGCTGATAAAGGCACGCTCGTTCTTGCAAAACAAGCGCTCAACTCTCTTCAGGGCAATCGGATTGACGTTCCAGGTATCGCCAGAAAAATAGCGCACCTTTTCTACCGTGCAATCGTATGGAGCGTGAAACCGGTGGTACATGCTCGCGCTCAGGCGCAGCGTCACGAAGTATCCGTCGCGCCAATCGCCCAGGTCCTCATCCGCTCCGAGCAGATCCGCCAGCGCATACGGGAAGCCCTTGGCCTGAAAAACCTGGCCATCACAGATGGGGCCGTTTGCGCCGATGATTGCGTCCACGGGACTGGTAACAACGGAGTCACTGCCGTCAATCGGCCTTGCACCGTCTTTCAATTCGCGCGTGAAGCAGTCGTGCATGCTCTTGAAACGGACTTGCTTGGCTTCACTCAGGTCAAGATCGCTGAAAAATTTCCAGACCGCAATCGACGCATCCCGTATCAGCGGCTGCTCGATCTTGCTGAACCAACCCATAAAGCGCGTCAGCAGCCGACGCGGGATGCGATTGGTCAGGAGAAAGTTCAGGTCTTCCTGATGCAACAGGGACTGTATGTCTTTTCGAATGCTCATTTCATTACGTTCTCGAAGCGTGAACCAAGTTGGAGGTGTTAGCCTGTGTCAAATCTGCCCACATTAGAAACCATCGCGCTTTATGCAGCCGCTGCAGCCGTATTGTTTGGCATTTTGGGAAAAGCCAAATCTCGGCTGGAACTGTCGCTGGCAAAGCATCGCTCGCTGGCCGGGCATCCGCGCACGGCCAAACGTATCGCATCGCTCATGCCCAGGTACACGTATGACGAAGCAAACGCGTTTGGCATCGACAACGCGCCAGCAGAAGTGGTGGCGGCAAGAACAGCAGCCTTTGCGGACTTGGTCACCCGCTTTCAGACGCAATACCCGAAAACCCTGCAAGCTGGCTCGGACATTGCCAAGGGCCTGTCGGACCTTCAGTTTGTCAGCGCCTACCGGGTTCCGTTTCAATTTCGCAAGCTGGTTCAGGGGCGACTCCAGATCGGGTCTGTGATGCAGGCGAGTGAGGGCGTGAGTCTCACCGATCTGGATGGCAATCAGTTTTTCGATCTGACTGGCTCCTACGGTGTAAACGTCTTTGGCAATGACTTTTACAAACAGTGCATCGACACAGGCGTCCAAACCGTGCGCGACCTCGGACCCGTGCTCGGTTCGTACCATCCGGTGATCCAGGACAACGTACAACGACTGCTGCGTATCTCCGGCATGGACGAAATTTCGTTTCACATGTCGGGCACGGAGGCGGTGATGCAGGCAGTTCGCCTGGCCCGATACCATTCCAGACGGAGCAAGATTGTCCGCTTTTGTGGCTCCTACCATGGCTGGTGGGGTGATGTTCAGCCTGGCATTGGCAACCCCGTGCCCGCGCGTGATACCTTTACCCTGGCCGAGATGAGCGAGGCCACCTTGCGGGTCTTGCGCAAGCGCACAGACATTGCTTGCATTCTCATCAATCCGCTGCAGGCGCTGCACCCCAATGCTGCGGCACCTTCTGACGGCTCGCTGCTTGACAGCTCCCGAAATGCGCGGTTCTCGAAACCCGAGTACGCCGCGTGGCTTGCGCAGCTTCGCAGCATTTGTGATGCGCGTGGCATTGCGCTCATCTTTGACGAGGTTTTTGTCGGATTCCGATTGGCGCGTGGCGGAGCCCAGGAGTATTTTGGTGTGCGTGCGGACATGGTGACCTATGGCAAGACCATCGCTGGCGGTTTGCCAATCGGCGCAGTCTGCGGCAAGCGCGAGTGGATGAAGCGCTTTCGCGAAGACGCACCTGCTGACGTCTGCTTTGCGCGTGGCACGTTCAACTCGCATCCCTACGTGATGGGAGCGATGAACGCCTTCCTCCTGCGCCTGGATGACCCGGACATCGCCCGCCTGTACACGGACATCGATCAGACATGGGACTCCCGCGCGCAACGCCTCAACGAGCAACTGGCGAGCGCAGACGTTCCGGTAAGAGTGGCCAACATGTCTTCCATCTGGACGATTCTGTACACCCGACCGGCCTGCTTCAACTGGCTGTTTCAACACTATTTGCGCCTTGAAGGTTTGGCTTTGAGCTGGGTGGGGACTGGAAGAATCATTTTTGCCTTGAACTACACAGAAGCAGACTTCGAGGAAGTAAGCACACGTTTTGTGCGGGCTGCACTGATTATGAAGTCCGACGGATGGTGGTGGAAGGATGAGGAGGCAAGCAACAAGTCGATCCGGCGACGGATTCTGCGCGAGATGCTTGCGGCGAAGTTTTAGGTACTGCCTCGCGGTGCAAGCCGCTGCTCATCGGCCTATGGCAAAGTATTCAAATCCAAGGCTTCGAACCCACTTCGGATCGTAGAGGTTGCGCCCGTCAAAGATCACGGGATTATTGAGGCTGGCTTTGATGTGGTCGAAGTCCGGGCTGCGAAATTCTTTCCACTCGGTGACGATCACCAGCGCATCGGCACCCTCCAGCGCGCCAATCTGGGTACTGGCAAAGCGTACCCGGTCGTCCTGTGGCAACACGCGTTTGGCCTGGTCGGTTGCCACCGGATCGTAGGCGGTCACCGTGGCTCCTGCAACCAGCAGATCTTGAATCACGGTGAGGCTGCTGGCTTCGCGCATATCGTCCGTGTTGGCCTTGAAAGCCAGGCCCCAGATCGCGAAGTGCAGACCTTCGAGGTTTTCTCCAAAGCGCGCCTTGATCTTATTGGCCAGCACGCGCTTCTGGTGTTGGTTGGCAGTCTCAACCGCGTGCAACACGGAAAGATTGATGCCACCGTCTTCAGCGGCAAATTTGATCAACGCCTTGACGTCCTTTGGAAAACACGAGCCACCATATCCGGCACCGGCGTAAAGAAAGTCGTAGCCGATGCGCGGATCGCTGCCGATTCCCTTGCGCACATGTTCGATGTCGGCACCGAGTTTCTCTGCCAGGTTGGCCAGTTCGTTCATGAAGCTGATCCGCGTTGCGAGCATGGCATTGGCGGCGTACTTGGTGAGTTCCGCGCTGCGAACGTCCATCAGAATCAAACGATCGTGATGGCGCTGAAACGGCGCATACAACGCGCGCATGTTCAACTCTGCCTGCTCGTCGTCACAACCCAGGACGATGCGCCCCGGGCGCATGAAGTCGTCCAGTGCTGCGCCTTCTTTCAAAAACTCGGGGTTGGACACCACACTGAACGGTGTATTTGCGCCGCGCGCTTTCAGTTCCGCCAGGATGGCCTGGCGAACTGCGTCGGCCGTGCCCACCGGGACCGTGCTCTTGTCCACCACGACCTTGTAGTCGGTCATGTACTTGCCTATGTTGCTGGCTGCCTGCAGGACATGGCGGACATCGGCACTGCCGTCTTCCCCCTGTGGAGTTCCTACTGCAATAAACTGAATCGTGCCAAACTTGGTCGCAAGCGCAATGTCATCGGTGAAGTGCAGCCGACCTGCATGCATGTTGCGCTCCACCATGGCCTGCAATCCGGGCTCGTAAATCGGGATCTGCCCTGACTGCAGCGCCCTGACCTTGTCCTTGTCGGTGTCAAAGCAAGTAACGTCATTGCCCACGTCCGAAAGACAGGCCCCCGTCACCAGACCAACGTAGCCGGTGCCGATCACAGTAATCTTCATGTTGATCCTCTTCGATGCAAATTGCCACCGAAGTGTCACGGACCGACGCTACAGTTTTATGACGGAAAGTGATTGCGTCTGCCCGCGCCAACGCATTCACGCAAATGTCATCTACACGGTAATCAAGTTGTCACAGTTGCTTTCTATATTGCGGCTTGGACGACGCTCAGATCACCGATTCTTCATTTGTTAAGGAGCCAACGCAATGCAAGATTTCTCGGAAAAAGTCAGGATACTGCAGTGGGATGATCATCGCTACTACCACCAATGCCGCATCAACCAGACGCTGCACCTGATCAGCGCCATCAGTTTCCTGTGCGCATACTGCTTGCTGTTCATCGATCCGGCCACCGCCGGCATCGTGGGGTGGCTGGTAGGAATGGTGACGCGTCAGTCCGGCCACATCTTCTTTGAGCCGCGCGGCTTCGACCAGATCAACGACACTACTTACGAATACAAGGAATCAATCAAGGCCGGCTACAACATGCGTCGCAAGGCGGTGCTGATTTCTGTCTGGCTGTGCGTGCCTGTGCTGCTGGCACTGTCGCCGCGCCTCTTCGGGTTGATCGAACCTGCTGTCGGCTTCAATGGCTATGTCCACGACGTTGGCCTGTTCTGGTTGCTGTTGGGCGCGGGCGGCCTGATCTTTCGCACCTTGCACCTGTTTGTCCTGCGTGGGCCTGCTTGGGGCCTGGCGTGGGCGGTCAAGATTCTTCTGGACCCATTCCACAACATCGCCACGTACTGGAGGTCTCCGCTGGCCCTGATGGCCGGCCAGCGCTATGACCCGCTCGAAGGCCATGAGGCGACGCAATCCCATGCATGACCCGGCGAAGGCCGGTGGAAGACCGGCCTGAATGACGCGCCTAGCGGGTTTCGTATGGCTTTTGGCAGCCGTGCTGCTGTGTTGCGCGTGCTCACCCCGGTACCTGATCGTCCGGGGCGTAGCCAGCGAGCTTGCCAACCAGCAAACCGACGCTGAGGATGATCTGGTGCTGGCGCGCGAGGCCAGCGCTTTTTATCTCAAGTTGTCAGAGTCCTTGCTCAACCAGGTGCCCGGCAATGCGAACCTGGCCGTCGCTGTTGCCGGCGGGTTTACGCAATACGCCTATGCCTTCGTTCAATTCGAAGCCGAGCGTACCGAGTCCAGGGACGCCAAGGCTGCGCAGAAACTGCGGGAGCGCGCACTCAGGCTATACCAGCGCGCCCAGCACCATGCGCTGGCATGTCTGGAGCAACAGACGCCAGGCTTTGCCAAGGCCCTCGCGAGCGCCAACGCGAGCGACTGGCCCCGCATACAGCCGGATCAGGTTCCCGTGGCGTATTGGGCCGCGGCCTCCTGGGCCAGTGTGATTGCCTTGTCCAAGGACGACCCCGACGTGGTGGCAGATTTGCCGCTGGTCGTACGCCTTGCAAAAATACTCTGGCAAGTGCAACCCGACTTCAGCGAAGGTGCACTGGCCAGCCTGATGGGCAGTCTTGAAGCCGCCCGACCCGCTGGCTCGGTACAAGAGGCAGCGCGCTACTTTGATCGGGCAATAGCCCTGGGCGGAGGAAAGAATGCTGGTGCCTATGTTGCCAAGGCCGAAGGCATCGCCCTGGCGGCGGGTGACCGCGCAGCATTTGAAGCCCTGCTACGCCAGGCACTGCTTGCCAGCAAGGGCACGCGCAATTTGCAAAACAGCGTGATGGGCGAACGTGCCCAGTGGCTACTCGATACCGCCGATGATCTTTTCTAACCAGACACTGACGATGACCTACTTCAGATTTTCACGATTGCTCGCTTGCTGTGCGGTGGCGCTTGCGACGCTGATCGGACCCACAGCGGCACACGCCGCCGAAAAGCAATTGCGCATTGGTACCCTGGCACCCAAGAATTCGCTCTACCACCGGCAGTTGCAGGAAATTGGCGAGGTCTGGCGCAGCGCTCAAGGGGGTGCGGCGAAGTACGTGATCTATACCGACGGCAGTCAGGGTGGCGAGGCCGAAATGGCGCGGCGCATGCGCATTGGCCAATTGCAGGGCGCGCTGATTTCGGTCGTTGGCCTGCGCGAAATCGAGCCTTCCATTGGCGCACTGCAGAACCTGCCCCTGCTGTTCAAGGACTGGGACGAAGTGGATTACGTGCGCGAGAAGATGCGTATGCCCATGGAAAAGAAGTTCCTGGACAAGGGATTTGTCGTTCTTGCCTGGGGCGACTCCGGCTGGGTAAGGTTTTTCTCCAAGGAGCCTGCGTTTCGACCAGGCGACTACAAGAAGATGAAGTTCTTTGCCTGGGGATCAGAGCCTGAGCAGCAGGACATCATGAAGAGCCTGGGCTACACCCCGGTGCCATTGGAGACCAGCGACATCTTGCCGTCAATTCAAACGGGCATGATCAATGTAGTGCCTTCCACCCCCTATTTCGCGCTGGCAAGCCAGATCTACAACAGCGCCCCCAACATGCTCGAGATCAATTGGGCTCCCATCGTGGGCGCACTGGTGGTGACCAAAAAGGCGTGGGACGAGATGCCTGCCAACGTGCAATCCGCCGTGCGCGCAGCGGGCGACAAGGCCGGTCTGGAAATCAGAACCAAGGCGCGACAGGAAGTGGAAGACGCGGTAGCTGCGATGAAGAAAAGAGGCTTGGTGGTGAACCGGCCCACGCCAGAGCAGATGCGGGAGTGGAACGAACTTTCAGAAAAACTTTACCCCCGCATTCGCGGAACCATGGTTCCGCAGGATACGTTTGACGAAGTCTTCGCCCATCTGAGCGCTTACCGGGCGTCGCGCAGCAAGTGAGCGCAGGCCATGTGAACACCGGCAGCGCCCAGCGCCTGGGCAGTCTCGACGAAGGGATTGCGTCGGTTGCCTTGCTCCTGATGACGCTGATCCCGCTGGTGGAGATCGTGCTGCGGCCGCTCGTGGGAAGCGGTGTCCAGAATTCTTCGGTCCTGGTGCAGCATCTGGGTCTGGTGTTGGCAATGTACGGGGCGCTGGCAGCCGAGCGCAACGGCCATTTGAGCACTTTGGGCAATGGCCTAGCACGCTTTGGGGGCGTGCGCTTTCAAGAGCGCGTCCACGCTTTCGCCAACGGTAGCGCTGCGGTTATTTGCGGCATTCTGGCGCTGGCCGGTTGGCGCTTTGTCGCCACCGAAATGGTCGCGTCACACCCGCTTGCCTACGGAATACCAACCTGGTGTGTGCAGGCCACGATGCCCATTGGCTTTGCACTTCTTGGTGCCAAACTTGGAGCCCGTGGTGCCAGCACCGCCTGGTTGAAACCCATTCGCGGTTTGCTTCTGACCGCGGTGGGCTTTGGGCTGGCCAGCGCGTTTGACGGCAGCGCCGTGGAACTCTGGCCGGGCGTGGTGTGGCTGCTGGCTATCTTGCTGTGCGGCGCACCCATATTCGTGGTCTTGGGGGGGCTGGCCCTGGTGCTCTTCTGGCAGGATGGACAGCCGCTGGCATCGGTTGCGCTGTCGCACTACCAGATCACGGTTAACCCGTCGCTGCCTGCATTGCCCCTGTTCACCCTGGCCGGACTGATTTTTGCGCGCACCGGTGCGGCCAGTCGTTTGAGCGCCGTATTCCTGGCCGTGTTTGGCAATGGTGCCAGTGGAACCGTGCTGGCTGCGGCGGTGCTGTGCTCCTGTTTTACCGCATTCACCGGCGGCAGTGGTGTCACCATTTTGGCTTTGGGGGGATTGCTGCTTCCCTTGCTGACCAAGGCCGGGGTGCCCCAACAGCGTGGCATCAGTCTGGTCACCAGTGCCAGCGCCCTGGGTGTGCTGCTGGCACCATCCGTGCCGCTGATCATGTACGCCATCATCGCGCGTGTTCCGATTAACACAATGTTCCTGGCCGGTGTCGCGCCAGCCTGTGTGATGGTGCTGTTCCTGGTGGTCATGGGCGGGTACCTCAGGCGCTCCACCCCCGCCAGCACCGCACTTGCGGTAAAAGCGCAGACGCCCGACCAACTGCACCTGACGAAGGCCCTCTGGACCGCCAGGTTTGAGATCCTCGCTCCGGTGATTGCGGTTGGCTCGCTGGTCAGCGGCCTGGCCACGCCGACAGAGAGTTCTGCGCTCACGGCAGCTTATGCGGTGCTGACACAGATGGTCGTGCACCGGGATCTGAGCATGGCGACCCTGGGCAAGTGCCTGCGCGACTGCACGCAAATTATTGGTGGCGTGATGCTGATCCTGGGCATGGCGCTGGGACTGACCAACTACCTGGTGGACAGTGGCCTACCGAGCGACGCCATTGACTGGGTGCAGGGCTTCGTCCCCAACAAGTACGTCTTCCTGCTGCTGCTCAACGTGTTCTTGCTGGTCGCAGGGTCCTTGATGGAAATCTTCGCGGCGATTGTCTTTCTCGTGCCGCTGCTGCTGCCAGTCGCACTGAGTTATGGCATCGATCCGGTGCATTTCGGAATCATCTTTCTGGCCAACATTGAAATGGGTTTTCTGTGCCCCCCTGCGGGCATGAACATCTACTTTGCAGCGGCGATGTTCAACAAGCCCATTCGCACGGTCGTGGCCTCCATTGGCCCGGCACTGCTGGCAATCTTTCTTGGCGCATTCTTCATCTCGTGCTTCCCCCAGTTATCGACCGGATTGCCCGGCCTTGTTTTTGGAGTAAGAACGCCGTAAACGCTTTGGACTTGGCCGCAAACACCACCAGGCAAGGGGACAAGGACCGAGTCACTTTCTTGTCACCTGGGTCCAATAGAATGTAACAAGGGTGGTGCCGATTACTTCTCCAGCCTTCCTTCGATCATGTTGCCAACAGGACGTCTCATGAATACTGACAAGACCGATGAACTTCGCGACTACGAGCGCCGACTGCACGCCGAAATGCTGGACAGTTTTGATGAAGAGCTCGAGATGGAAATTGACGATGACCGGATGAATGATCTGATCGCCGAAGCAACCAACAGGGCGAGTGAGTCAAAGGATCTGGATCGGCACTTTTATTTCAGGGAACTGTTTCGCCTCCAGAAGGAACTGGTCAAACTGCAGGACTGGGTTGTGCACAAGAAGTTGAAGGTGGTCGTGCTTTTCGAAGGCCGTGATGCGGCCGGCAAGGGGGGCGTTATCAAGCGCATTACCCAGCGCCTCAACCCCCGCGTCTGCCGCGTGGCAGCACTGTCTGCACCTACCGAGCGGGAGCGGACACAGTGGTACTTCCAACGCTACGTCTCGCACCTGCCTGCTGCTGGTGAGATCGCCCTTTTTGACCGCAGTTGGTACAACCGGGCCGGCGTTGAAAAGGTCATGGGATTCTGCGACGACGATGAGTACGAAGAGTTCTACCGCAGCGTTCCGGAGTTTGAAAAAATGCTGATCCGCTCGGGCATCATGCTGATCAAGTACTGGTTTTCGATTACCGATGAAGAGCAGGAAATGCGCTTCAAGATGCGCATTCATGATCCACTCAAACAATGGAAACTCAGCCCGATGGATATGGAGTCGCGCCGCCGCTGGGAGGACTACACCAAGGTCAAAGAAGCGATGCTTGAGCGCACCCACATTCCTGAAGCTCCCTGGTGGATCATTGAAGCGGTGGACAAGAAGAAGGCGCGCCTCAACTGCATTCACCATTTGCTCAGTCAAGTGCCTTACGGTGAAATAGAACATGCGCCGGTCGTCTTGCCAGAGCGCGTTCACCACCCGGACTACCATCGCAATCCGGTGCCCATGGAAATGCTGATCCCGGCGGTGTATTGACTTGTACCCACGTAGCACGAAAGAGCGCGGTTCAAGTTCTTTCGTCTCTTTGGTTCCTATCCAGCAAGTTTCTTTGAACACGGTGCAAGCAATCGGGTGCGTCAATCGGCTGCGCTTGCATGCTGCAACTCACCTTGGGCGCAAACACCCCACTCCAGCCGCGGGTAGCAATTCGCATCCGCGCTGAACCAAGCAGTGTCATCGTGAACCGCCCACCGCGACCTGACAAGTTTCGCAACAGCCAGTTGGCCGCTGGTCCGAAACGAAATTGTTCGCGCTCAAAGCGAATTTCGAAGTCAGTGCCATTCCTGCATACCGCGCCTTTGCCCTCAGCCCATAGACCTTCGCCGGTTTTCACAAATTCCAGCGCCAACGCGCCGTGTCCATCAGCAATGGAAACCAACAGAGGCTTACCATCATCCATCGTGGTTTCTTCCCATTGCAAGGCATCACGGCGGTCTCCAAGCATGGTCTTAAGCTCACTAAGCGTGGTGACGCAGCCTGGCGCGGAAGGCTGCGCGTGTACCTGACAGGTAACCAACATCAGCAAGAAGATGAGGCCTATGCGCGGCATGATCGATATGGCTGAGGTCGGTCAGTTTGCTTCATAGAGGCGCAAAGCTGCGCCTTATTGGCGATGGAAGTGCTGTCGGCCGGCATGTGGGCACTTAAACGCGTCGCCCACTCGCCCGTGGTTTTCAATACGGGTGAGTGGGTCGTGCCACTGGCATTTCGCCAGTCGGCTAGGCCGCAACTATCAGAACTTGTACTGAATACCAAAGTTCAAGGCGGTGGGGTTCTTGCCAGCGGCGGGCGCAGGGAAGTTGTCGGACTGGGTGTAATAGCCCTTGGCGTTCTTGCTGTTGGTGATGGTCGAATACGCACCGTACAAAGTCAGCGAGTTGTCCAACACGTAATCCACTTCCACACCGGCGAGTGTCAGATCGTCTGCGGCGCCACTGAAGGATTCGCTGGAGGCGCCATAGTTGGCCTTCATCACAACGGGGCCCATGGCATATGCGCCGGAAACCATCCAGTTGCTGGTCTTCTTGCCAGCGCCATTGTCAATGGTACTGAAGGCCAGCCCCGTTTTCCAGGCCCCCATTTGGGCACCCAGCGTGGCCTTGGTCGCCTGCAACGCATATCCTGGGATGGAAAGAGCAGGGGTTGCCGCAATGGTTGGCTTGATCACGTTGTCCTGGGACTGGGTTGCAAGACCAGCGTTCCACGTGCCGTTGTTGTATTCAATCGATGCGCCGAACATGGCCTGGCTGTAAGCGGGAGCGGTGGAAGTTGCCACCGTGGCAGCTTCATCAGGCGAGTAGGCAAACTTCACCACGACGTCGCTGAATTTCGGGCTGATGTACTCAACCAGATTGGTCTTGCGGGTATGGACCTGGCCAAACGCGCCAGTGCCTGCAATGCCTCCGGTAGGAACCACCGTCGCAGATGCACTTTGGTTGGTTCCGCGGCCGTGAATGATGGTTTCCATCGCTTCACCTTCACCCAGCATGATCTTGGTTGTGCCCTTCAATTCTTTCAGAGGCATGTCGTTGGTACCGATGATCAAAGTGCCCATGGAAGCGCTCTTCAGTCCGACAAAGCTGTTGCGATTTGCCAGCGTCTTGCTCTGCGATGTGTCATCGGGCGCGAATCCCGTTTCCACCTGAAAAATACCGCTCAAAGTGCCGCTGACCTGGCGCTCGCCTTTGATACCGAAGTTGGAGGAAAAGTTTTGCATCGCCGTGCGGTTGGTGGTGCCATCACTATTGGCTTCCAGTGCCATTTCGATGGTGCCGTACAGAGTGACTGAAGGTGCTGGTGCTGGTGCTTGTGCAAATGTTGCGCTTGAGGCAGCCAATGCTGCCAGAGCGATGACGCTCTTGGTGGAAATGAATTGCATGCTTGGAACTTTCTAAAGGGTTTAAGAACCGTAAGTGATTGAATTTCACTCGGCTTTTCACACGGTAGTTTTCAAATGTGTCAGTTTCTTGAAAAAGGAACTTTCACGCGTTCGTGATGTGCCGCCAATGTCAACTTGGTGGTTTGATTGCAACGTCACATGATTGTCATGTGCCGTGCATCGACGGATGGTGTGCGAAGTTGCTTGCGTTACGCATGTCATCAAATTGACACGTCTGTGTGAGGAAATGCTTGGGGTCGAAGTGCCGCAGAAGTCATAGTCACTATGTTGAAACCCCACCACTGTCCTGATATGAAAACATCCACTAAATTGAAGCTTCCAGCGTTTGTAATTGCAATGATCACGGCATTAGGCGGTTGCAGTGTCATGAGCAGCAAAACAGACCCTGATCAGCCTTCTGCGTTTACGGTCGCATTGATTGGCGACGTTCCCTATGGCACGACTCCAACGGATACCAGGCAGCTCATTGCCCATCCGCGTTTCATTGCATCCATTAACGCTGAAGCCGACGTATCGCTGGTGGCACACATTGGCGACACCCATGCTGGCAAGCAGTACTGCACACAGGAGTACAACAAAACCATTTACGAACACTGGGCGTCTTTCAAGCAGCCGCTGGTCTATACCCCGGGTGACAACGAGTGGATGGACTGCCACAAAGCCAAGGAAGGCGGAGGAAGCTATAACAAAGCCACTGGCAACATCGACTACGTGGTGGACGCAAACGGCAAGTTCGTTGACTACGCCAAAGGCGACCCGATTGCCAACCTGGAGTTGGTGCGTTCGATATTTTTTGCCAAGCCTGGGCAGACATTGGGCGCGCCGATGCAAGTGCACTCACAGGCAGTGGAATTCAATCCTGCCCACCCGGCTGACAAGGCCTTCGTGGAAAACGTCTGGTGGGAAAAGTCCGGCGTTTTGTTTGTAACCTTGAACATCCCGGGCGGCTCCAACAACGGTACGGACCCCTGGTACGGGGCCCCCGCCATGAGCGCTGAACAGCAGAACGAAGTAACAGTACGCTCAGCCGCTACCCTGCGCTGGATCGATGCCGCCTACAACCGCGCAACGACCAAGGGCTACATCGCCATGGTGCTCCTGACGCAAGCCGACATGTGGGACGTGGACGAAGCCAAGACAGGTGCGGCGCACCTCAGTGGCTACAAACAGTATCTCGACAAAATTGCGGAGGGAACCAAGGCCTACGGTATGCCTGTATTAATGGTCATGGGAGACTCGCACACTTACCGCTCTGACAACCCGTTGATGAAGGCGGCTCCATGCGCTATTGAGGTTGAAGCCGGAAAGCCTGCTGTGGCGTGCTCAGACAGTCGCGCTGAGGCCATGCTGGCTAAGGTAAAGAACCCCACCGATGCCTTTCTGACCCAGGCCCATGGCTATAACGTGCCCAACTTCCACCGCATCGTGGTCCATGGCGAGACCATGCCGCTGGAATGGCTCAAGCTGCGCATTGACACCACGGCCAACCACAAGCACGACTTGGAAGCCTTTGGGCCTTTCAGTTGGAAGCGCATGCAGCCGGCTTTGTAAAGCGGCAAAACAATGGCAAGCAGTTCAACCCCGGCGCTAAAGGCAGGGGTTTAGCTGACCCGGCAAATCACGCCTGGTCGGCAAACGTCCGTTGAGTGTTTAAGCTGGCGCGATTCTGGATTGCGTTCATGAGGCCGCCGTGTCAGTAGGATGCGTTTGTGTGACTGCGCTTCAAGTCCACTGGGGGGCCAACCCGCCACTCACCCTGGCGGGTTTCTTGTTTGTGAGGTTGAGCCAGTGGCAGGCGCTCCTGAACTCTCACACCGACACTTACAGGCAATTGAGCAAAGCGGTTTCAATCTTCGTGGCGGCCAGCTTGAGATAGAGATTGCTGGCTTCACTTCCTGCTTTGCCTAAGTCCATGTCTGATTGGAAGCCATCGCGCTGCGGCCAGGTCGCATCCAGACACTCAAAACCTGAGCGCTCGATGAACGCCAAAGCTTGTTCAAGCAAGCGCTCTGAGCGGCCGGTCCTGGACAGCACGATCACTATCTTGCTGGAACCCCCTTGATGAGCGAGTCGCTTGGCCAAACCAATCGTTGGCCGCAAGTCGTCCATCGATGTTCCGGTCGGCAAGAAGACTATGTCGCTTTCCTTGCTGATCTCTTCGGTGAAGTCATCTGCCAATCCGCGCGTATCGACAACAACAAGGTCAAACCCGTCAACTTTTTTCCGTAGCTTCTTCAAACTCTTGAAAGCACGCACCTCAACCTCTGGTTCAATCCCGTTTCTTAACCGGGCTGCTCCCCATTCAACACAAGTGAGTTGTTCCAGGTCGTAGTCACCGATCAACACTCTCTTGCCTTGATGCGCAGCAGCCACTGCCAGCACCCGCGCGAGGGCACTCTTTCCGACGCCGCCCTTTTGCCCAACAAAGGAGGCGACCGTCACTTTCGATTCCGGTTGAATTTTGGTCGGGCCAGGTGATGTGCGTTGAACCATAGCAAGCTACTTTCTTGAACGATGAGTCTGAGTCTTTTGACGGCGGCCTGAGCTTTGATTGCAAAATTCCGCGAAAAGCGTATAAACGGTATATATTGTTTATACCGTATATTTATGAATGATACTACGCACTTCTGGTGGCCACTTCTTTGCAGCGTGAGCGCGCTCAATGTGCTTGCCTGGGTTGCTGCGACACTTTTCTTGCGACACCGGTCTGAACGGTTTCGATTGGGGGCTTGGTCGACCACGCATTGGCACGTAGTCCTCTCCGCTGGCTACGTCTTGGGGTGCTCCTATCGCTCGGTCTTCCCGGTGTACGACGTGCAACGCCTCGTCATGGTGGACTCATGGCTGTCCAGCGTAGTTGTTGGCCGATCAGTGGCAACCATTGCCGAATTGTGTTTTGCGGCGCAATGGGCACTTCTGTTGCAAACGGTCGCGCAAACGTATGGCAGTCAGTTCGCCGTCAAGGTCGCGCGCTGGATCGTTCCCTTGATCGTGGTGGCCGAAATCTGCTCCTGGTACGCCGTAGTAACCACGTCCAATCTTGGGCATGTACTGGAAGAATCCATTTGGGGACTGAGCGCCGCCATGCTTGTCGCAAGTTTTCTGTTTCTGTGGTCGCGCAGTGATCGGGCCCACCGACCTCTACTCGCCATGGCCAGCGCGTTTGGCTTGTGCTACGTTGTCTACATGTTTGAAGTGGACGTGCCGATGTACTGGGCGCGCTGGTTGCTCGATGAAGGTCGGGGGCGCCAGTACCTCAGCATCGCTCAGGGCCTGTCTGATGTTTCTGGCCGGTGGGTGGTTTCCCATCGCTGGGAAGACTGGGAGTCTGAGGTCGTATGGATGACCCTTTACTTCAGCGTAGCGGTGTGGCTGAGCATCGGCCTCATGCACGCATCCCAGACGCTAAGTACGCGCCGCAATGCGGCCCACTTGGACCAAGACGAGGCGTACATCGCCCGCAAGTCCATCTGGTTCAAGAACCCTTTGTCACCTTGAAATCGTCAGTGACATTTTCATAACGATCACTTCTGATCGACGTTCTTGCATCTGCTTGATTAATGTTTTCCGCATGGACACAAGCATTCTGCCAGAGCGCAGAGTATGACAACCGGCCTAAGCTCCATTTTGATCAAAGGCCGGTTGCGCTGCAGGATTACAGAGCCTCGATTTCGGCGGGCAGATCGAACTCCTCGTCCATGCCCTCACTTTCCAGGACGGCAATCTCGGCGTACTGAACGCCGTTGAGTTGATGGCGATAAGCCAAGTGGGCGTGGTGGGCTGCGGCCTCGTCGTGGCCTTCGTCGTCGGCTAAGGCAGCGGCCATATGGTGCCTGGCGCACGCGCTGAAATGGTGCGCTGCCATGCGGTGATAGTTGCCAATGGTCTCTGAATCTTCGTCAAACGATTCTTCAAAAATGGGGGAGGTGTTTTCGGTCATGAAGTGCGCATCCTATTTTGAATCACGGCGACGTGCCGCGGGTCAACAATGCTCGGCGCCGGTGAATCCTGTGTGACAGCCACGCTATTGCTTTACACCTCATCCGAATTGATTCATTGCGGGCCGGGCGTGGCCGCGCATGTGCTGCAGCAAAGCTGTGGTTAACAGTTACCCCATGCGTTGTTGTGGATTCGCAAGTGGATGTTACCAATCTGCGATGGGCATTCCTAATGGAAAAAAATGTGTCACACACGCTGGCTAGCATACCGCCATGAGCAGCTTTTCTCATCACAAGATTCACGCCAGGCACTGCGAACTGTGCGCGCACTTCGGCGGATGGACCGAGCCTTTGGTTAACCACGAAATCCAAAATCTCATGCTCGCCAAATGTGGCCGATCGTCTTCCTCGGTTGACATCTCAGATCCTGAACAAGGCTGTGTCTTCTGGACATTGAAGCAAAGAAACCACGCATTGTCGCGTCGGCAAGACAGAGTTGGTGACCGCTAAGCCACCTCGAAGCTGTCAATTGTGCAAATTGGCTTGGCATCGCTTATGTGCATGTCTCGTCGTCCTATTTGCTTATTTTTGTCACACCGCAGTCATGGAAAGTTTCTACATTGGGCCTTCATTCTGAAGAAAGACTTTGCATGAACACGACACACAATAGCCGACGCGACTTCATTATCAAAATTGCCTCAGCGTCAGGGATGTTGGCCGGCGGATCTCTGTTGTCAGCGTGCGGTGGTAGCGATGGTCCGATGGTCCAATTCAACTACGGAGTTGCCAGCGGCGACCCGCTGGCTGATCGCGTGATCTTGTGGACACATGCAAAATACGCCGGGCTGACAGATGCGGTGGTACTTACCTATCAAGTTGCCACCGATGCAAGTTTTTCCACCATTGTCAGCACGGGCACCGCCACGGCCACCGACAGCACCGGCTACACGGCAAAAGCCGACGCTACTGGATTGACAGCAGGTCGAGACTACTATTACCGCTTTGTCTGCGGCAGCTGGATTTCTCCGGTTGGCTTTACCCGGACGTTACCCGCAACCAGCGTAACGAGTGTGAAATTTGCTGTTCTCTCGTGCACGCTTTACTCGGCTGGATATTTCAACGCCTATGACGCAGTGACCAAATCAGGCGCGCTGTACGCCGTGCATTTGGGCGACTATATTTACGAATACGGCTCCGATCCGGCAAAGTTCGGCAATAGCGCCGCGGTGGCCTTGGGTCGTGTGACCATCCCGAGCAACGACATAGTCAGTCTTGACGATTACCGCACGCGCTACGCTCTCTACCGTACCGACCCCAGCCTCAAGGCTCTGCATGCTTCGATGCCTTGGATCACAGTCTGGGATGATCATGAGTTTGCCAACAACGCCTGGGTTGATGGTGCGGAAAACCACAACAGTGTCACCCAGGGCGCTTGGAGTGCGCGCAAGGCAACTGCGGCCCGCGCCTACCACGAGTGGATGCCTATTCGCGTACAAGACCCAGCGAACCTGTTGAAGATTTATCGCCGCTTTGACTTTGGCACCATCTTTACGCTGCACATGGTGGACACACGCATTGAAGGACGCGCCAAGCAGTATGACGCCTATGGAGACTCAGATGGTGGAATCACGCGCTACGCCACTGCGCTGACTAGCCTTGCCGACGCCAATCACCCAATGATGAGCTCTACGCAGCAGGCGTGGCTTACGAGTGGCATGGCCGCATCAAAGGCCACCTGGCAGGTCATGGGCAACCAGGACATCATGGCACGCATGTGGTTTCCAGCAAGCGTGTTGCAAGCGCAGGCCGATGCAACAGCAAGCCCTACGCCCGCCAATCAGCAGGCGGTTTTGACTTCGATTTCCGCCTTCTTGACAGCAAAGGCCACACCCGCCGCATCCAGAACACCCACGCAAGTTGCATTGGTGAGCACCACGACCAACCCGCGCCTGCCCTACAACCTCGACTCCTGGGATGGCTATCCCATTCAACGCGAAACCATCCTGCAAACTATCAAGGCACAGGGCAATAAATTCGTCACCCTCTCGGGCGATTCACACAACGCCTGGTTTACAAATGTCACAACGCTGGCCGGTGTCAAAGTGGGCGTGGAGTTTGCGGGCACATCTGTTACATCGCCAGGATTCGAAAGCGCCAGCCTTGGCGGCCTGGCAAGTGCGCTTGACGGCACAGCGGTGGTGCCTGGGGGATTCGGCATGGGAATGGGATTGGTGGACGATCTCAATTACGCCGACACCATTCGCCGCGGCTACTTGCTGATGACGGTGACTGCAGCAACACTAAAGGGCGAGTATGTGTTTGTGGACACCATCAAGTCCACCACCTATGCGGCAACTACCGGCAAGACCGTCATAGTCAGTGCGGCTGATATGTCAGTTTCCTACGCATAGCCTTTCGGAGATACGAGCAGTTTCTGCCGCTATACCAAAACCGGTAGAGGCATTGCGCTCATTTCAAGCGATCCGCCATGGAAATCTCTGTATCGACGCAATTCCCAACGGCAAGCAATCGCGCTACGCCTGAAGCAACTCTGCCTCTGTGCTGGGCTCAAGCGGTAAAGCCTGGAGCCGCCTGGCACTGCTGAGCACGGCATTGATCGCGCCTTGCGCGCCCAGGGTCGCCTCGCGCCGGGTCAGCTCCTTGCCGTGCAGTTCTGCAAGGTACACCGTGCTGGCGTTGATTCTCGGCACACACAATATCTTCCACAGTGATTGTGCAAAGGTCATCTCGCCTGTGAAGGCAACGTCGTGCAAAGGCTCGCCTTGGCCGTCGTGGTAGGCCAGAGCCACCGGGCGCACTTCAGCGCCCACGTCAATCGCGCCCTGCACCAGCGCGGAGTGAAAGTGCACGGGCTGGGTACCGTCGGTGGAAGTGCCCTGCGGGAACACCACCACATCTTCGCCGCCGAGCAGGCAGTTCCCCAGCGCCTGGTTGATGCGGGCAGTGTCGCGCCGGTAGGCGCGGCGGATGAACAGGGTTCCGGTGCGTCGCACCAGCACACCAAATAGCGGCCAGTTTCCCACCTCGGACTTCGCCACAAAGCGGGCCGGTACCGTTGCACTGATCACAAACACATCCAGCCAGGAGATATGGTTGGCAAGCAGGAGTTGCCCCACAGCACCGGGCGACGCGTGCTGGCCCTGGCAATGCAATTGCACATTGAGAATTTGCAGCAGCTTGGTGGACCATTGCTGCATCGTGCTGCGCCTTCTGGCGATGCCAAAGGACGGATAGACGCAGGCCAAGGCCAAGCCGTAAAAAATGTGCACGAACAGGCGCACAGCGCGCACATGCGCCACCAAGAACTTCATGGGCATAAGACCTTTTCCAAGAGGGTGAGGTTGGGCGGCAGGCTCACTTGCGACGCATTTTCTGCGCTGCCGCGAAGCCGCGCAGGAATTCCAGCAGTCCCACATCCACCTGCAGAGCCGCGACAATCTCCAGCGCTTGCAGGATGTCGCGCGTTGCGCCCAGCTCGGTTTGCAAGTGCACGGCTAATTGGTACCATTTTTTAGCGCGGCGCCGGGCAAGCAGGGGCCGCAGAAACTCGACGCAGTAGCGAAGCCGCTTTGAAAGAATGCGCGTGCGGTGCTGAACCTCGGGGTCGTCGGAGTCAAGCGCTTGCGCCTGCAACTGGTCGTGCAGACGCGAAGCACGCTGCTGGGCCCAATCTCCAACGTCGGCAACTTCCTTCTTGTTGCTTTCATCCGGGCTGCTTTGGGCAGCACTGGCATCGAGCCATTGGTTGAATTCGATCAGGGTCGCCCCCACCACTGGTTCTTCAATGGCCGCCACCAACCGTTCGCGCTGGTCCCGGCGTGCAAGGTCTAGCGCCTGCGCCATCGCGTGCCAATGCAGTTCGCGCCCCGGATAGCCTGCGGTATAGGCGTTGGCCAGCATGGGCAATGTTTCGGCTGCAGCCACATCCAGGTCGCGCATACGGGTCAGCGCCTCAAGAAGGGGCCGCAGCGCATCTCTTGACGGCGCGTGGCTTACTTGGGGTAACGCCTTGAACAACTTGAGCGCGCTCTTGAACCGGCGCCAACCCACGCGCGCCTGATGAAGCACTTCCGGGTCCTCCGAGCTTCTGAGCGTGTTCAGATTCGCGCTGAACTGGAGAAACGCTTCCCCCATCACACAGTTGGCAACCTCGTGCAGCGGCATGTCCAAACTCAGCACCGGGGGCTGGGCATTGCGGGCGTCGAATAGGGTGCCCTGAGCCAAGCGGTACCCGCGCTCGGACTTGCTGACGTTGAGTGGCAGCAAAGAGAGCGAACTGGCAAGCGCGCGCGCAATGTCAAAAAGCGCAGCAGCATCGCCCGCGAGCAACTCCATTTCGAGTTCGAAAATCGGTGTTGTCTTGCCCTCCACCAACACTTCGCCAATGTCCAGCGCAACTTCAACCCGGCTGCCATCGCGCTTGCTGACGATCCAGGTGGTGCGGTCAAACGCGGTAGTAAAGACCGGCTCAAGCGCGGCAAAGATCTTGCCAGTGGGATCGAAGTCGCTCCACGGCGTTGCCTGCAGCTCTGCGGCAACCAGTTTGCCTTCGGGCACGGCTGTCTCCCACTCGCCGCGTCGGCTCAGGGCAGCGTCTTGGTTGCCACCAACCTTGAACGTCTGCAACCACTGGGATGTGTGCGTTGTCGAAATGTGGCGCACACGCAGCGCCATCTTGCTTCTGCGCAGCAACTGGTCCGGGGTATCAAAGTAGATGTTGCGCAGCTTCGTGCGCGTAGCCTTGCGCCGCGCTAGTACGCGTGAGCGCGCAAGCAAGTGCTCCAAGCCCGCAATCGCTGCAGGTGGCAATGCGAATTTGAGTTCGACTTCTTCAGGTGAAGAGGTCGTCAGCATAGGTAAACCCGTTCCATCGAAGCCCCCCTGCGCACGCTGCGCATTTGCGTCCTGAAGCCACTTGCATTCTGGCGCAAAACATCAGACTTTGCGAGTCTTTCATGGTGACAGCACCACGGCACACGCTTCAGGGCTTGGCGCGCGTCTTGGCGCTGGCAGGCGCGAGCCCAAACCCCTCTGGCACCACCGCCCCGCGCAATGCGGCCTGGGCCAGTTTGAAGAACACATCGGTGTTGTCCATCACACCGGTAAACGCCCATGCGCCCGGTCCGTATGCAGACAAGGGAATATCGGTTGCCGTGTGTACCGCGCTGTCGCCAGGCACTTGGCCGGTAACCTGAAAGCGCCCGTCCACATCGCGCGCCATCGGGCCCGCAGGATAGGCCGACAGGGGCTCTTTTTTCACAAACGGTTGCTGGCTGTCCTGCAACGGGCGCTCATTGGTGCGCCAGTCCTCAAAGCGGTCCGAGTTGGCACCGTAGCCGACGAGCAGGCGGTTGTCGATATTGGTGGTTTCGGGGTAGCCGTCGGTGCCGATCAGGTACTTCGGAAAGCCCGCTTGCTCATACACACCGACCACCTTGTCGCGAATGTTGGCGCTGCCGCCCTCGCGTACCAGTTCCTGCAAGCGCGCATCGGACACGCGCGAGCCGCCAATTAGTGCTGCGCCAGAGCACTCATGGTCCGCCGTCACGATCACCAGGGTATCGCCATGCGTAGCGGCAAATTCCTTGGCAACACTGACGGAGCGATCAAATTCGATGGTGTCAAGCATCCAGCGCTCGGTATCCATGTTGTGCGCCTGCTTGTCGATGGACGCGCCCTCCACCATCAGCATAAAGCCGTTTTTCTTGCGCGCCAGCACCGCCAGCGCCTTGGCAGTCATTTCTTCCAGCAGGGGCTGGTCAGGAAAGCCATAGTCCTCCACCACACGGCCACTCTGGCCGCGTAGCTTGCTGCGCCTGCCATCAATCTTGTCGAGCGCCACATTCATGTTGGAATGCGCAAACAGGCCCAGCAGGTGCTCGGTCTTGTTGGGATCAACCGCGTCGAGCGCGGTCTTGTCGGGCGCATACTGAAATCCCACCGCCTGAAAGTCGGCCAACAGGTCGCGCTCCTTGTCCAGACGGCCGGCTGCGGCACCCCAGCGCTTGACGATCTGTGCCGTGTGGGCTTCGGTGTCCGAGAACGCATAGTCGGTGCGGTCACCCCGGGCCGAGCCTGCAACCGTGGCGGGCACAAACCACTTGCGGCCACCCCCCATCAGCACCGACAGACCGGTCATGCCCCGGTCATCGAGGTACTGGTCCACAATGCCGGTGCCCGCGCCGCGGTTGCTGGTGTGCACGGCGTTGCCCGCGGGTGTGGCGTCAAACACATCCGCCGTGGTAACCAGCCCCAAGGCCTTGCCCTGGGTGCGATGCAGGTATTCGCTCAGGTATTCAATGCGCGGGTTGTCAAAGGGATCGACGGTATCGTCAGGAAACACGCCCTCTTCGTTGTTGTTGTTCTTGTTGCCCGAGACATACGAGGTCATGCCCGGCGCGGAATCGGTGACCACCGAGTTGAGCGACGCCGTCTTGACCATGCCAGTTACCGGAAACGTGTCCATTGCCAGTGGGGTGATGACCTTGCCCTGCGCGTAACCGCCCGCAACGATGCGGGCCGCCGTGCGTTGCGCAGCACCCATGCCGTCGCCCAAAAGCACGATGATGTTCTTCACCTTGCGTCCGCCGTGCATCAGGGGAACCACTTCAAAATTGCCGGTCGCGGTAACGGTCTGGCCATCGGCCTGCGTGGCGGTCACGCTAAAGGTATGAACCCCAGGCGTGGTGACACTGACTGCGCGGATGGATGCAATCGCAGCGTTGGTCGGGACTTTGGGCAGGCAACCCGTAGTGCACGTATGCATCGACACGGGCAGGTCCAGCGCCTTGCCGTCGATGGCAAAGCGCGCAGCGGTGATGGATTGGTCCGCCTGATCCGGCCGCACGGTGGCTTGCAAGTCAAAGCGCTGGTCGGGCAGGAAGCGGGCAATGATGGGCGCAGCGCGCCCGCTGGCAAATAACTCGCTCGGCGGGGTGAGCCGACTCACCGTGGGAGCCGCATGGGAGCTGATGCCCACCACAACGCAAGCCAAGGCAACAGCGCCGCGCTGGAACGCCGAGCGCGCGGTAAATGAAAGACAGGAAGTGTTCATGGTGTCTTGAAGTGAAAGAGTTGAAATCAGTGCCGATGCAACTGGCTGTGCAGGTAGCTCAGCACTTCATAAGAGTTCATGGCGCGCAAGGCATCGGGCCCGGACTGCAGGCGCACCCAGGAGACGCGGCCGTCGGTTGCTTCCAAGCGCCCCACCTGCAATACGCCTTGCACCGCGACCAAACCGCGTGCGTGCGCCACGACCCAATCCTGCTGGCTTTCATCCAGAACCACCAGGACCGTGGAGGCCGGTAGATCGTCGGCTTCACCATCGGCGTGCTGGCTCATTTGCACTGGCTGCGGTGCCAGAAAAAAACGCCCGGCAGGCGCTTTTTCCTGCTGCACCATGTAGCCAGCGAGGCGAACCGTCTGGCCATTGGCGCTTAGCAAGGTGTCACTTAACTCGATGCCGCGCGGCCCCACGGGTTTTCGTAGGAAGTCCCGAAAGAAAATTTCCTTGACGGGTGCTGCATCCGTTGGCACCGACTCCTGGGCACCAGCTTTTGCGTGGAACCCGGTCCCGGAAATAACCACAATAAGCGACACCAAAGCCGCTGCGAAACGATGACGCATGGAGGGGACCCCCTTATTCATGGGTTGCCGAGCAGGGGCAAGACGTTGATGTGTGACATGGAGCCAAAGGATACGGCTCACAGGTGACATATTTGTGACAAAAAAGGGTTTTGCCGGTGACGGGCGTTGGGAAATTGCACCGTAAGCGTATTGACACAAACAAGCGGTATCGTTGCGAGGAACAAGAACAGAAATGGCGCACTATGAACTACTCTACTGCCCCTTCATCCAGGCACCATGGCCACCTGTGCCACCTGATCAAGAAACTCGAAAACCGCTACGGTGCGGACGAAGAAGTTCTGGCACCGCTGCGTGGCGAACTGGCCAAACTTGACAAGCATCTCTCGGCCGGAGCCCAAGTACGCAGCGCCAATGGCCCCGAAGACGTTGCCGCAGTCACCCGCAAATTCTGGGATTCGCATTACCAACGACTACAGCGCGTCTGACGCAAAAGTGTCATAGAGCGGCGCTAATCTCACTCCCGACATCAACCCAAGGGAGGAGTCAAGCATGTGGTGGAAACTGTGGACATTTGAAGCAATGCTCAACGCTTTGTTTGATGAAAGATGGAGCCAACTTGGATTGCCCGAGAGCGCATCCTGCGACGAGGCTGCGCTGAGTGAATTGATGACAACCTGAGAAAAAGAACCGGCGGCTCCAGAAAACGGTATAAACTGTATATACCGTTCACTACTGGAGCCAAAATGGTCACTTCCGCCAAACCCGTTGCAACCAAGCGCGTCAAGGCTGCGCCCGCCGCGGCCAACACCGCCGCCCCCACGGCTGCACCTGCTGCAAAGACCCCCGTCAAGACAACTGCCCCAGCAGCCAAAGCGGCAACTCAAGCAAGCAAGGTCTCGGCCGTGGCATCTGTGGCCAAGCCCGCCAAGGTCAAGAAGCCAAAGATGGTGCGCGACAACCT
>CAIPBW010000159.1 GCA_903863395.1 uncultured beta proteobacterium | reverse complement strand
GGTCAGGTGGCGATGGCCATTGCCGAGTACGCCAAGGCCACGCCCAACGCAGTTGCCACCGCTACCGGCCCGCTAGCGGGAATGACCTGGAAGCAGATCGCCCAGGGTGTGATCAACTCCTATGCCGCATCCCAAAGTACGGCGGTGAACGGCAACAAGGATGGAGGTTGGCGTTACTACATTCCGGGCAATGGCGACTCGGATATGTCGACCACGCAGTGGGCCGTGCTCGCCAGCATCTACGGGCAGTCGCTGGGTGCCACCACGCCTGCGGCGGTGGTCAATTCGCTGAAGAACTGGCTGACCGCGGTGCAAGCTGCCGATGGCGGTGCCTGCTACCAACCCGGGGTCGGGCCTTGCGACCAGGCAGACACGGGCGGGATGCTGATGGCATTGGATTTTGTCGGCAAGACGACGGCAGACACCCCTGTGCAAAAGGCGCTCACCTATCTGAACAACAACTGGACGCAAGGTGCCAATGGCACGTGGTACGGCAACTTCAACCAGCCCTACTCCATGTGGGCGCAGTACAAGGGCCTGGAACTCAATATCGGCCTTGGCAACACCAGCGCCATCACCAACCTGCTCGACAGCACCTGCGGCGGCGATTCGCCCACCACCTGCAACTGGTGGCAGGACTACAACGAGTGGCTGGTAAACACCCAGTCAGGCGACGGTAGTTGGGGTGGTTACGCCTATTGGTACGGACCATTGGCTACGGCCTATTTCCTGCCGATTCTGGGTGGCGCAGAGATCCCGATTCCCAACCCCGATCCCGAACCGGAAACCCTGGTCCTGCTAGCCACCGGCCTGTTCTTGCTGGCACGCAGTCGGCAGCGCAAGGCGGGTTCCTGACGCTGCAATGCAACGCCGCCCCGCACAGAGGTTGCTACATCGCGGGATTCGCAGCGTCTTCTCGCTGTTCCCGAGGTCTGTGCGGTTTGCGGTCTACCGGTCCTTTGTTGAATGTGATCCCGCGCCCGACGCGCGCCTGACGCTCAAGATAGCCGAGTCGCGCGAAGAGCTCGAAGCCTGCTTTGCGCTACTGCACGATGCCTATGTCGGCAGTGGCTTCATGCGGCCCCACCCCAGCGGCATGCGCGTCACCATCTACCATGCCTTGCCCACCACCACCACGCTGTGCGCCAAGTACGACGATGAAGTGGTGGGAACCATTTCGCTCATTCGCGAAAGCGTGTTCGGGTTTCCGCTGCAAGCGATCTTCGACCTGCATGGAATCCGTGAAAAAGGCGGCCGCATTGCCGAGGTGTCGGCGCTTGCCGTGCATCCGCGCTTTCGCAAGACCGGTGGCTCGATCCTGTTTCCGCTGATGAAGTTCATGTACGAGTATTGCGTGACGTACTTCGACACGCGCCATCTGGTGATTGCCGTCAACCCTGACCGGATAGAGATGTATGAGTCGCTGCTGCTGTTTGAGCGCCTGACCGAAAACCAGGTTGACAACTACGACTTTGTCAACGGCGCACCGGCAGTAGGTGCGTCGCTCGACCTGTACACTGCGCCGCGCCACCTGGAGCAGGTGTACCGTGGCAAGCCTGCGCGCAAAGACCTCTACGGCTATTTTCTACACACCCGTTTGAAGAATATTGCCATGCCCAACCGGCGCTACTTCACCACCAACGACCCGGTGATGACGCCCGTGTTGCTGGATTATTTCTTCAACCAACGTACCGAAACCTTCGAGTCGCTCACCGACCGTGAGCGCGGTCTGCTGCACTCGATCTACAACATCCCCGAGTACCTGGCGGTGCTGCCGACGGTGTTTTCCGAGTCCGACTTCCGGCGTCGCCAGCGCAGCCATGCGCGCTACTCGCTCAAATGCCCGGGCACGTTCTCGGTCGTGTCATCCGGGCATGCCAGCCTGCATCCCATCTTGGTGGTCGAGTTCTCGGACGATGGCTTTCTGGCCTATTCCAAGGCCAATCTTCAGGTCAACCAATGGGGTGAAGCCTGCATCCAGCTGGGCAAGGAAGAGGTTTCCGCCGTGATGGCCGTGGTCGTACGTGCCAAGCTTCGGACCAGCGTGGGCCCCCATGGGGCCTACAGCTCCTACGGCTTCAAGGTGCTGCAACCCGACCTGCCCTGGCGCAAACTGGTGGCAGCGCTAAAAGAAGGCCTGACCCACGCCGACCTCGACAACGCCAGCGAGTTTCTCTCCGATTGACCCCAGGCCACAGCCCCGTCATCGCGCGGCCACTCCCTCACCTCGTCGTCCTTGGGTCAGTGGGCGTCGCTGGCAGCGATTGAAACAGGGGCAGGATGTGTTGTGACGGAATGGCGTAGCTGATGCCTGAGGGGTTGGAGAGCGCCGATTCGCGCGTGCCCTTGATGAACACCATGTTCACCACCGCCAGCACTGCGCCCGACTCCACGTCAAACAAGGGGCCGCCGCTGTTGCCGGGGTAGGCGGTGGCGTCGATCTGAAAAATGTCAAAGCTGCCCGCGCGCAGGCCGCGTATGGCTTTCTGGTTGAGTTGCTGCGCCGTGGGCATGGGCAGGGCGGCCGAGGCAATCGACGAAATCACGCCGCGATGCGTCACCGGCGAAAATCCCAGCGCTGTGCCAATCGGAAAACCTGTAAACGCCACCGACTGCCCCTCCTGAACGCGGGCCGAGTCGCCCAGCCTGAGTGCGGGCACGGCGGCACCTTCCAGGCGCAGCAGCGCCAGGTCGTGCTGCGCATCCAGCGCGATCAGCTCGGCCTTGCGCATCTCCAGCTCGTTCTTGCTGCG
>CAIPBW010000158.1 GCA_903863395.1 uncultured beta proteobacterium | reverse complement strand
CAGCCGGTGCCGATTTCCAGCACACGGCCGAGCTTGCCACTGGCACCATTGCGCAGCAACTCCAGCATGCGCGCCACCACCCCGGGCTTGGAAATGGTCTGGCCCAGCCCAATGGGCAGACTGGTGTCTTCATAAGCCTGGTTGGCCAGGGCGCTGTCCACAAAGCGATGGCGCTCGATGCTGCCCATGGCCGAGAGCACCAGCGGATCGCGCACGCCCTGCGCCGCAATCACCTGCACCATGCGCGCGCGCACCGCGCTCGAGTCCATGCCCACACCCTGCGAGGGCACCAGCGGGGCTGCCGCCGCCATGCGCGGTGCAGCAGCAGACGCAGTCGACTTAGGCCCGGGCTTGAGCTGCGCTGGAAAACTGGGGCGCTGCTTCATGCGCTGGAGGAGTTTGCGTCGGGCACCAGGCGCGCCGCCGTCTGCGCCCAATAGCCCAGATTGTCGTAGTCGGTCAGGTCCACCTTGAGCGGCGTGATGGAGACATGGCCCTGGGTCGTGGCGTGAAAGTCGGTGCCCTCGGCATCGTCAGCCGCGGGGCCGGCCGCGCCAATCCAGTACATCCGCTCGCCGCGCGGATTGGTCTGCTCGATCGCCTTCTCGGCGGCGTGGCGTCGGCCCAGGCGGCACAGCTTGGTGCGGCCAATCTGCTCGTACGGCAGGTTGGGAATGTTCACGTTGAGCAGCCAGGGCTTGGCGGTGATCAACTGCTGCTGCTGTTGCATGCCCAGCACCAGCTCACGCGCCTTGCGCGCTGCGGCGTCCAGGTGCAGCCAGTTCTTTTGCACCTGCGAGAACGCAATCGCCGGAATGCCAAACAGATAGCCCTCCATGGCTGCGCCCACGGTGCCGGAGTAGATGGTGTCGTCGCCCATGTTGGCACCGTTGTTGATGCCCGAAACCACCAGGTCGGGCCGGTAGTCCAGCAGCCCGGTGAGCGCAATGTGCACGCAGTCGGCGGGCGTGCCGTTGACAAAGCGAAAGCCGTTGGTGCCCTGGTGCACGTACAGGGGCGCGTTGAGCGTGAGCGCGTTCGACTTGGCGCTGTTGTTTTGCTCGGGCGCGATCACCTCCACCTCGGCCACGTCCTGAAGCGCCTGGTACAGCGCCATCAAGCCCGGGGCCATGTAGCCGTCGTCGTTGGAAATGAGAATTTTCATAAAGTCAGTCAGGTAGCGTGGCATTGTAGAGGCGCGTCGCACCCGTGACACACCCGTTTCGCTTTGGCCCCAGTCGCGGCCCTATCATTCGCCCCACGCCCAACCTGCAAGTTGCGCCCTCCCACCCCGTTTGAAAAGGATTCTGCATGCACGCCTGGCTTTGTGAAACCCCCACCGGCGTTGACGCGCTCACCTGGAAAGAACTGCCCACGCCACAGCCGCAGGCCAGCGAAGTGCTGATCGAAATCAAGGCCGCCAGCCTGAACTTTCCCGACCTGCTGATGGTGCAGGGCCAGTACCAGACCAAGCCCCCCCTGCCCTTTGTGCCTGGGGCCGAGTACGCGGGAGTGGTCTGCGCGGTGGGCGAGAACGTCAAACACCTCAAGATTGGCCAGCATGTCGCCTGCCTGAGCGGTACCGGCGGCTTTGGCACGCACACCCTGGCACCGGCTGCGCTGTGCATGCCGCTGCCGCCCGGCTTTGCGTTTGTGGATGCAGCGGCCTTCATCATGACCTACGCCACCTCGCACCATGCGCTGGTGGACCGCGCCGGGCTCAAGGCAGGCGAGACCGTGCTGGTGCTGGGGGCAGCCGGGGGCGTAGGCACGGCGGCCATCCAGATTGCCAAGGCCTGCGGCGCGCGCGTGATTGCGGCCGCATCCAGCGCCGAAAAGTGCGCGCTGTGCACCTCGATTGGCGCCGACGCCACCATCAACTACAGCACCGAGAATCTGCGCGAGGCGATCAAGGCGCTCACCGGCGGTAAGGGCCTGGACGTGGTGTACGACCCGGTAGGCGGCGACTTTGCCGAGCCCGTGCTGCGTTCCATGGCCTGGCGCGGGCGCTACCTGGTGATTGGCTTTGTGGGCGGCAGCATCCCGGCCCTGCCCTGGAACCTGGCGCTGCTCAAGGGCTCGTCAATCGTGGGCGTGTACTGGGGCGAGTTTGCCAAGCGCGAGCCCCAGGCCAACGCCGCCATGATGGCGGAGCTGGCCCAGTGGTACCTGCAAGGCAAGATCAAACCGGTGATCGACCGCACCCTGCCCATGGCCGACCTCAAAGCCGCCCTGGTGCGCATGGGCTCGCGTGGCGTGATGGGCAAGCTGGTGCTGGTGAATTAAGCGCTGACCCGCACCTGCCGGGTGCTGTAAGGGTTGCTAAACATGCGCTGGGTAAAATGAAACCATGTTTGGTCCCACCCTGCCCCAATGCGCTTAAGAAACAGTTTTTTGGCCATGCTCGGCCGCAACCTCTCGCAAGCACCGCAAGCGGTGGTGGAGCGGGTGCGTGTGGCCATGGCTGAGGCTCTGGCCGAGCATTGCAGCACCGACCACGAGGAACTGGATCGGAGAATCCACTACGCCATCGACATTGCCGAACTCTGGTACTTGCGCGCCGACCTGATGACTGCCATTGCCACCAGTCACCACGAAACCCGGGCACGCTCCTGCATGGCAAGAATCACCGCCCTGTTTGAGGGCTACCAGCCAGGCGCTGCGACGCCGTCGCGCTTGACCCCCCTGTAGACTCCAAGCCCATCCCCCAACCCTGGAAAGCACACCATGACAGGGACACCACGACCCCCAGCGGCCCCAGACACCCGTGAACTGGTGACGGCCATT
>CAIPBW010000157.1 GCA_903863395.1 uncultured beta proteobacterium | reverse complement strand
CTTTGGCCGATGGCCTTGAACACCATGTCGGCTTCGATAAAGTGCTCTTCCCCGCTGGGCTGGAGCTGGCCGTTGATCTGTTCCTGGTGCGCAAAGCGCACGCCGCTGGCGTGTCCGTTGATGGCGGTAATCTCCAACGGTGCGAGCCAGTGGTGGATCACCACGCCGTTGGTCTGGGCCCACTCCTGCTCTTCACGCGAGGCCGCCATCGATTGCGGCCCGCGCCGGTACACCATGTGCACATCCTGTGCGCCCAGCAGCTTGCTTTGCACGGCGGCGTCCACCGCCGTCATGCCGCCACCAATCACCACCACGCGCCGCCCGATGGGCAGCGTTGCCAGATCGCTGGCTTGGCGCAGGCGCGCGATGAAGTCCACCGCGTCTTCCACCCCCCGCAGGTTCTCGCCGGGCAAGCCAAGCTGTTGCGTGCTGGCCAGGCCCAGGCCCAGAAACACGGCGTCGTATTGCGCGCGCAGCGTGTCCAGCTGGGCAGCGGTTGCTAGCTTCCAGTTGTTGTGGACTTCGATGCCGCCGATGGCCAGCAGCCACTGCAGTTCGCGCTGGGCAAAGTTGCCGGTGGTCTTGTACGAGGCCAGACCGTATTCGTTGAGGCCACCGGCCTTGGGCTTGGCGTCGAACACTTCCACGCTGTGGCCGTTGCGCGCCAGCGTATAGGCGCAGGCCATACCGGCCGGGCCGGCCCCCACCACCGCCACCTTTTTGCCGGTGGCGTTTGCGCGGCTGAACACCTGGGGCCGGTCGCTGGCCATCAGTGCGTCCACCGCGTAGCGCTGCAAGCGCCCGATGCTCACCGGCTTGCCCTCTTGCGTGGCGCGCACACAGACCTGCTCGCACAGGGTCTCGGTGGGGCAGACGCGCGCACACATGCCGCCTAGCGGGTTGGACTCGAGGATGGTGCGCGCCGCACCGCGCAGGTTGCCGTCGGCGATGCGCCGGATAAAGGCGGGCACGTCAATGCCGGTGGGGCAGGCGGTGGCGCACGGTGCGTCAAAGCAGTACAGGCAGCGCTCGGCTTCGAGCAGCGCCTGGCCGGGGGTAAGCGCGGGTGTGGCGTCGGCAAAGCGCAGCGCGTAATCCTGCGCGCTGAGTCGGGCGGCGCGCACATCAGGTAGTGGTGGGTTGGACACGGGGCAACTCCTGTGAAACGGTAGGAATGAAAGTTGACTATTTGGTCAGGTTTGGTGAAATGTTAGCCACTTGCGTGCTGCAAAGCAATCCGGGAATACGCCGGTTAAGGGTTAATCCCGAGGGCGGACCCCGGGGGTGACTGCGGCTGCCAGGCGGTGTGGCCCGCGCGTCCGCTCAGGTGCAGCGTGGCCGTGGCTGCGGGCGTCTCGGCCAGCAAGCGCCCGCGCCGATAAACCTTGAGCCGGGTGGCGCGCAAGCGCAGCGCCTCAACGCAGTCGCGCGCCTGCAGCAGCACAAAGTCGGCGTGGCAGCCCTTTTCCAGCCCATAGCCGTCAAGGTGCAGGATCTTTGCCGGGCTGCTGGTGACGGCGTCAAAGCATTGGCGCATGGCGGCCTGGCTGGTCATCTGCGCCACGTGCAGGCCCATGCTGGCAACTTCGAGCATGTCGGCGCTGCCCAGGCTGTACCACGGGTCCATCACGCAGTCGTGGCCAAAGGCCACGGTCACGCCCTGCGCCAGCAACTCGGGCACGCGCGTCATGCCGCGCCGCTTGGGGTAGGTGTCGTGGCGGCCCTGCAAGGTGATGTTGATGAGCGGGTTGCTCACCACACTCACACCGGCCTGGGCAATCAGCGGCAGCAGCTTGCTGACGTAGTAGTTGTCCATGCTGTGCATCGAGGTGCAGTGCGAACCGGTCACGCGGCCCTGCAGCCCCAGGCGCTGCGCCTCGAACGCCAGGGTTTCGATGTGGCGCGAGAGCGGGTCGTCCGACTCGTCGCAGTGCATGTCCACCAGCTTGCCCTCGTTGGCGGCAAGCTCGCACAGCAGGCTGACGCTGCGCGCGCCCTCGGCCATGGTGCGCTCGAAGTGCGGGATGCCGCCCACCACATCGACGCCCATGCGCAGCGCGCGCTGGAGCTTGTCCAACCCCTGCGGGTCGCGCAGCACGCCGTCCTGCGGAAACGCCACCAGTTGCAAATCCAGATACGGTGCCACCCGGCGCTTGACTTCGAGCAGCGCCTGCACCGCCAGCAGGCGCGGGTCGCACACATCCACGTGGCTGCGCACCGCCAGCAGCCCCTTGGCCACGGCCCAGTCGCAATACGCCAGTGCGCGCTCGATCAGCGCCTCTTCGGTCAGCAGCGGTTTGAGCTCACCCCACAGCGCAATGCCTTCGAGCAACGTGCCGCTTTGGTTGACGCGCGGCAGCCCGTAGCTGAGCGTAGCGTCCATGTGGAAGTGGGCATCGACAAAAGGCGGACTGATCAACTGCCCCTGGGCGTCAAGCTGCTCGTGCGCCGGTGCCGACGCGCTCGTCAGACCGGCAGCCAACTCGACGATGCGGCCATCCTGCACCGCCAGCCCCATATTGCTGCGCCCGTCGGGCAGGCTTGCGTTGTACACCAGCAGATCAAGCATCTCAGCGTTCCCCCTTACGGTAAGGTTTCATCAGGGCCTGTGGATAGGCCGCGTTGCGCGCCACTGCCACCAGCGCCAGGATCGACAGCAGGTAGGGCAGCATCAGGTACAACTGGTAGGGCAGCACCGCCGCACCCGACTGCTGCAGGCGCAGTTGCAGCGCGTCAAAAAAGGCAAACAGCAGCGCGCCCAGCAGCGCCTTGCCCGGACGCCACGACGCAAACACCACCAGCGCCACACAAATCCAGCCGCGTCCATTGACCATGTTGAAGAAGAAAGCGTTGAAGGCCGACAGCGTCAAGAACGACCCCGCCACGCCCATCAGCGCCGAGCCCGCCACGATGGCGCTGGTGCGCGTCACCGCCACCGATACGCCCTGCCCTTCGGCCGCCTGCGGGTTCTCGCCCACCATGCGCAGCGCCAGCCCGGCCGGTGTGCGGTACAGGCCGTAGCCGATGAGCGGAACCAGCAGCAGGGCCAGCAAGGTCAGCGGCGTTTGCTGCCCCAGGATCGGAATCGGCAACCACAGCATTTCGGTAAACGGCGTGATCGTCGGCGGGGTGTTGACCTTGGGAAAACTCACGCGGTAGCCGTAGTAGCTCAGCGACGTGGCAAGGAGCGTGATGCCCAGCCCCGAGACGTGCTGCGACAAGGCCAGCGCCACGGTCAGAAAGGCGTGCAGCAAGCCCAACACCGCACCGGTGAGCGCCGCCACCGCCACGCCGCCCCACAGCGGCAGGCCCTGGTACACCGCCAGCCAGCCGGTAAAGGCACCCGCGACCATGATGCCTTCGATGCCCAGGTTGAGCACGCCGCTGCGCTCGCACAGCAGCACCCCAAGCGTGCCCAGCAGCAAGGGCGTGGCGATGCGCAGCACCGCCACCCAGAAGGACGGATTGGCCAGAATGTCCCAGACGTCGGTCATTTGGCCCACCTCACCCGGTACTGCGTGAGCAGCGTTGCCACCAGCACCGCAATCAGCGACGTGGCCACAATCACGTCGGCAATGTAGGTGGGCACACCGAGCGCGCGGCTCATGGTGTCGGCCCCCACCAGCACCCCGGCAACAAACACGCTGGCCAGTACCACCCCCAGCGGGTGGGTGGCAGCCAGCATGGCAATCACGATGCCGGTGTAGCCGTAACCCGGCGACATGTCCAGCGTGACGTAGGCGGTGCGCCCGGCCACCTCGATGGCACCAGCCAATCCGGCCAGTCCGCCCGAGAGCAGTGCCACCAGCACAGTGGTGCGGGTCACGCCCACCCCGGCAAACTCCGCCGCCTTGGCGTTGGCACCCACGGCGCGGATGTCAAAACCGAGCACGGTAAATTTCAGCAGCACCCACAGCGCCAGCGCGCACGCCAGCGCCAGCAGCAGCCCGGTGTGCACCCGGGTTTGCGCCACCAGTTTGTCGAGCTGCAGCGCGTCTTGCAAGGCCACGCTCTGCGGCCAGCCCAGCGCCGTGGGGTCTTTCATGGCACCGTCGAGCAACCAGGACACGCCCAGCAGCACGATGAAGTTCATCAGCAGCGTGGTCACCACTTCGTCCACGCCCAGGCGCGCCTTGAGCAGCGCCGGGCCCAGCAGCAGCAGCGCCCCGGCAAGCGCCGCCGCCAGCAGCATCAGCGGCATCAGCACCCAGGGCGAAATCTCCCAGCCGGTGCCGCCGTGCAAGCCGCCCACAGCCACTGCCGCCAGCGCCCCGGCGTAAAGCTGCCCTTCGGCACCGATGTTGAACAGGCGCGCACGAAACGCCACCGCCGCTGCCAGACCGGTAAAGATAAGGGGAATGGCGCGCGTGAAGGTTTCGCTCAACGCAAACACCGAACCAAAGCCGCCCTGCAACAGCAATGCGTAGGTCTGGCTGACGGGCGCGCCCGCCCACAGCACCAGGAGCGAACTGATTGCCAGCGTGAATGCCACCGCACCGGCCGGTGCCAGCACCATGGCCAGGCGCGATGTGGTGGTGCGTTTTTCCAGTCTCATGCCATGGCTTTCATGCGTGTACCCCGGCCATGGCCAGGCCGACGCTGTCGCGGCTCCACTGTGCGTAGGGCCGGGCCTCGGTCAGGTGGCCGTCGTGCATCACCGCAATACGGTCGCCCAGGGCCAGCACTTCGTCCAGGTCGTCCGAAATCAGCAGTACCGCAGCACCGTTGTCGCGCGCCGCAAGCAACTGCTGCTGCACGTAGGAAACAGCGCCAATGTCCAGGCCCCAGGTGGGCTGGTG
>CAIPBW010000156.1 GCA_903863395.1 uncultured beta proteobacterium | reverse complement strand
GCAACGCGCCTCGGCGTCCTTGGCCAGGCGGCTCACCGCCAGTTCGGTTTGCTGCCGGTGGGCGCGTGCCACATCAATCAGCACCGATTGCTCGCCCGGGGGCGAAGCGCGCATGGCGGCTCGAAATTCCGCCAGCGGCATACGCCTGAGCACCACCTCTGTCTCGGCCACCGCATCCACCGCGCTGCCCAGGCTGAGCACCGCCGCCGTGGCCTCCAGCCAGCCCGGGCCTTCGGTTACGCCCAACTGGTGTTCCATGCTGCCGTCCAGCGGCGAGACCACGCCCAGCAACACCCGGCCAGACTCGACAAAAAGCACCTGGTCCAGCGCTTGCGAACGCCGCAGCAACGTGGTGCCCGGCGCCACGGTTTCCGTGCCGTGGGCTAATAGTTGGGAATCGTTGACACACATAGCCGCGACTGTGCCGTGCCCCCGTGCTCTGTGCCTTGAGCAAGATCAAACTTTTGCATCCATCGCCAATCGTGGTGAAATCGGTGACGAATCGCCCGCCAGCACCGCCCCATGACCCTGCACACCCCACCCACCCTGCTGATCCGCAACGCCCGCTGCGTGGCCACGTTTGACCATGAAGACGCTGTGCAGGCACGCGAACTGCGCAATGCCTCGATCTACGTGTGCGACGGGCGCATCGCCTATATCGGCCCCGATACCGATCTGCCGCCTGCGGCCCACAGCGCCGGTGAAGTGATTGACGCACGCCGCCACCTGGTCACGCCGGGGCTGGTCAACACCCACCACCATATGTTCCAGTCGCTCACCCGGGCGATGCCGGCGGTGCAGAACGCCGAACTGTTTGGCTGGCTGGGCGGCCTGTACCCGATCTGGCGCCATCTCAGCCCCGAGATGGTGCATGTGAGCACCCAAGTCGCCATGGCCGAACTGCTGCTCAGTGGCTGCACCACCAGCAGCGACCACCTCTACATCTACCCCAACGGCGTGCGCCTGGACGACAGCATCGAGGCCGCCCAAGCCATCGGCATGCGCTTTGTTGCCACGCGCGGCAGCATGAGCGTGGGCCAAAGCCAGGGCGGTTTGCCACCCGACGCCGTGGTCGAGCGCGAAGACTTCATCCTGCAGGACAGCCAGCGCGTGATCGAGCGCTACCACGACGCCTCTTTTGGCAGCATGCAGAACGTGGCGCTGGCCCCGTGCTCGCCGTTTAGCGTCAGCCGCGACCTGATGCGCGAATCGGCCACGCTGGCACGCCACTACGGCGTGCGCTTGCACACCCATCTGGCCGAAAACGACCACGATCTGGCGTTTTCGCGCGAAAAGTTTGGCTGCACACCGGCGCAATACGCCCAAGACCTGGGCTGGCTCGGCCCCGATGTCTGGCACGCGCACTGCGTCAAGCTCGACGACGAAGGCATCAACCTGTTTGCTGCCACCCGCACCGGCGTGGCGCACTGCCCGTGCAGCAATATGCGCTTGGCCAGCGGCATTGCACCGGTGCGCCGGATGCGCAACGCAGGGGTGCCGGTGGGCCTGGGCGTGGACGGCAGCGCCAGCAACGACAGCGGCCACCTGCTGAGTGAAGCACGCCAGGCGCTGCTGCTCGCCCGCGTGGGGCGCGCCCTGCAGCCACCCGAGCAGCGCGACGGCAAGACCTTCTTTGGCTGCGACCTGGGCCCGGCCGAAATGACCGCACGCGACGCCCTGGCCCTGGCCACGCGCGGCGGTGCCGAGGTGCTGGGCCGCAGCGACATCGGCCACCTGGCCGTGGGCATGTGCGCCGACCTGGCGCTGTTTGACCTCGACACACTGGCCTTTGCCGGTGCCGCTGTGCACGACCCGGTAGCCAGCCTGCTACTGTGCGCCAGCGCGCAAGCCGATTACACCATCGTGCAAGGCCGCGTACTGGTCCGCCAAGGCCGCCTGACCAGCCTGGAGTTGGAGCCGTTGATCGCGCGCCACAACGCGCTTGCCGCGCAATTGGCAAGGCTTGTATAAGTAATGATGACGCGATGCGTCATTGCAAGCTTCCTGTTTCTGGTGTTCGAAGCTGCAAATGGACCATGAACCACAGTTTCGTCACTGCGAGCGCAGCGCGGCAGTCCATGCAGTCAGGCAGCCATGGATTGCTTCACTTCGTTCGCAATGACGGGAGAATGCTCATGCGCTTACGCTCCCTGTTGGAGCTTGCCTGCAAGCGATTTGCACGCAAACCATCGCCAGCAGGCTGGCTCCTACAAGTGGGGGGGGGGACTTGTGCGGTTTGCCATTAATTTTGAAACTCTCTACATGATCATGAAGGTGAATTCCGTATGCCCAGCTTTGATACCAGTCTGACCTTTTTTGCTGCTTCCGTTTTGCTGGCGCTGGCCCCCGGGCCGGACAACGTGTTTGTGTTGCTGCACGCAGCGCAACATGGTCGGCGCGCGGGTTTGCTGGTGGTGCTGGGGCTGTGCAGTGGGCTGCTATTTCACACGGCGGCGGTGGCACTGGGCCTGGCGGCGCTGCTGGCGGCGTCGGCCACGGCGTTTACGCTGCTCAAGCTCTGTGGCGCGGCCTACCTGCTGTGGCTGGCCTGGGGCGCGTGGCACGCACCGGTGGGCATGGGCGCAGACGCGCGCTCAGCCGCCATGGCACCGGGCAAGACCTATGCGCGCGGCGTGCTGATGAACGTCACCAACCCCAAGGTGGCGATCTTCTTTCTGGCATTTTTGCCGCAGTTTGCCGACCCCGCGCGCGGAGCGATTGCGTTGCAGATCGGGGTACTGGGTGCCATCTTCATGCTCGCCACGCTGCTCACCTTTGGCACCGTTGCCTGGTTTGCCGCCAGCTTTGGTGCCCGGCTGCAGCAGTCGCTACGCGCCCAACGCAACCTCAACCGCGGCGCTGCCGTGGTGTTTGTAGCGCTGGCGCTGCGGCTGGCAACCAGCCCGCGCTAATCGACCACGCTTTCCCGCTCGTCACCACCAGATTCCCCGGCCCCGCCATCGCGCCGCCGCACCACACTCGTCAACGCACGGCCGCACCACACTCGTCATCGCGAGGCCGACAGGCCGTGGCGATCCATGGCTTCTTGACTGCATGGATTGCCGCGCTGCGCTCGCAATGACGGCCAGAGACATGGATTGCCACGCTGCGCTCGCAATGACAACCCTTCGTCATCGCGCGGCCACACCACACTCGTCATCGCGCTGCCGCACCATATTCGTCATCGCGAGGCCGCACCACACTCGTCATCGCGAGGCCGTCAGGCCGTGGCGATCCATGGCTTCTTGACTGCATGGATTGCCGCGCTGCGCTCGCAATGACGGCCAGAGACATGGATTGCCACGCTGCGCTCGCAATGACAACCCTTC
>CAIPBW010000155.1 GCA_903863395.1 uncultured beta proteobacterium | reverse complement strand
TTGCCCGCCGGGTTGAGGCGTTGGCCAAAGTCGCCCGCTGCTGCGGCCTGCACGATGGCGGCAACTTCTTGCTCCACGTTGATTTCCAGCGTGCGGTCGAACCACTCGACCACGGTGCCCAGGCGTTGGCCCTTGGCGTCAAGAATCGGGTTGGCAATCAGGCCAAAGTGCAGGTCGCCCACCTGGATCTGGGTGCGGTGGGTGCTCTTGAGAGCGGTGAGCATGTCGCGCTGGTGCGCCGGGTTCTTGTGGAAGATGTCGATGTTCTCGCCCACGAGCTTGCCGGAGTCAAACTGGGGCAGTACCTTGCGCAATTCAGCCTCGTTGGTCTGCATCATGGACAACACCGTGTCGTTCATGAAGATGATGTCGTTGTCGGTGTTGGCAATCATCACGTTGGCGCTGGCCTTGTTGAGCGCCTGCACCACGCGCTCGTTGGCGATGGCGGCTTCGTTGGCTTGCACCATCGTGTCGCGCGCTGCGTTGACCACTTCGGTCACGCGGTGTTTTTCGCCGGGGAGTTGTTCCATGCGCTCGGCAAACTTGCCCTGTGCGTACTGGTCCATCAGGTTGACGGCGCGTTGGTTGAGCTCCATGTGCGCCTTCACCAGATCGTTGATCGACTTGGCCATCACGCCATAGGCGCCGGGCATGGAGTCGACGCTGATCACGTAAGAAATTTCACCGGCATCGTGGCGGCGCGCCATTTCGGTTTGCGCGTCCTGGAAGCCCGAGAGCACCGACTGCATGTTGGACAGGGCCGAGAGCAGTTGACCGGTTTCATCGTGGCGCTCAATCTTGATCGTGCTGTCGAGCTTGCCGTTGGACACGTCTTGTGCCACGTCGACCGCCATGCGCAGCGGACCGGTGATGCTGGCCACCAGCGCGCGGATGATGAACGCCAGCAAAATCAGGGTGGCGACCGCCACGCCAATGACGATGCGGCTCTTGTTGTTGCTGACCTTCTCGTCGTCGCGCACCATCTCCGAGAGTTCGGTCTTGACTTCCGCGATGACCGTCGTCAGTGCGGTATCGACGTTGCGAATTTCGGCCTTGAGCGGGGTGATCGACTCGAGCGAGTTCTTGGCCGTCAAGGCGGCAGAAATCTTGCCCAGATCGTCGGCAGCGGCCTTGAGGCTGGTGCTGCCGGACTCTTTTTGCAGTTGCTCAGCCTGGGTCTTGGCGGCCTTGAGGGCTTCGAGGCTCTTCTTGTTGAAGTTGCCGGTGTCAATGGCAGCGTCGAGCCCTTCCATGAAGCCCTTGTAGTTGGCCGAGGCTTGCAGGCTGGTGTCGTAGGTCGCCAGCGTCTTGTCCAGGCGCGCGGGCAGATCGCTAACAGACAGCACCTGGAACAGCAGCACGGCCACCAGCGGCAGCACCGCCAGGGAGAACTGCAGGTACATGCGTTGCTTGAGTTTCATTGTGTTGAACATGTCAAACCTCGGATTGTTGAGATTGCTCGAAAGCAGTGGGGTGGAAGGGCGCGGAAGGAAAGGCGTGGGCTGGAGCGCTGCCTGCAGGTGCCGCCAGGGTGGCTGTCAATTGCAGGATTTGCTCCAGTTGGAGAGATTTGTCGAAGAACCAGTCGGCGCCGGCCCTGAGGCACAGCCTGCGGTTGACATCGTCGGCGTCATTGCTGTAGATGGCCACGCGCAGCTTGGGCTGCATCTGCTTGATGGCACCCACGATCAGTGACGAGGTGCCATCGGGCAGATGCAGGTCGAGGATGGCCAGGTCGAACAAGCCCGACTTGAGCAGGCTCAGCGACTGACGCACCGAATCCGCCGTGGCGACCGTAGCCACCCCGGGGACGTTGCGCATCCGCTCTGCCAGACGGGAGCGAATCAGTTCTGAGCCATCAACAACCAAGATATTCATCGTGAGTCGATCATCAAAGGATTTCGTGCTTTGCACTATCAGACGTGTCCGGTTCTGCTGTCGGACGAATCCGGTTTTTCGTCAGAAAATTCCTACCCCGCGCAAACGCAGGGGGTACCACCGGATTGCGTTAATAGGGCTTGAAGTGGTTATCGCTTCTGCGTACGGCAACCGGAATCACCGCTGTGAGCG
>CAIPBW010000154.1 GCA_903863395.1 uncultured beta proteobacterium | reverse complement strand
TGACGCCAGCGACGCCGATGGCGACGCCACCACCCCGTAAGCGAGCAGCTTTGTAGTCTGCCGCACCATGAACCCAGGGGCCTGAAGCCCGATTTGATCTTGAATAGTCCGATGCAACGTCCATTCAACTTCTCAGCCGGACCGGCCACTATTGCCCCCGAGGTACTGGCCCAGGCCGCCGACGAAATGCTCGACTGGCCCGACGCCAACGGCCGCCGCTGCGGCATGGGCGTGATGGAAATGAGCCACCGTGGCAAGGAATTTCAATCGATCTACGTGCACACCGAGGCCGATCTGCGCGAGCTGCTGGCCGTGCCAAAGAACTTCAAAATCCTGTTCATGCAAGGCGGTGGTCTGGCCGAAAACGCGATCGTTCCGCTCAACCTGAGCGCCCTGGCCGCACCGCACGGTGCGACCCGCATCGCCGACTTTGTGGTTAGCGGAAGCTGGAGCGACAAGTCCCAGAAAGAGGCGCGCAAATACTGCCAGGTCAACATCGCCGCGAGCAACGCCGACGACGGCCACACCTCGCTACCCGACCCGGCCACCTGGCACTTGAGCGCCAACGCCAGCTACGTCCACCTGTGCACCAACGAGACCATCCACGGCGTCGAATACCCCGCCCTGCCCGACCTCAAGGCGCTGGGGTCGGACGCAGCCCTGGTAATCGACTTTTCCTCACACGTCGCCTCGCGCACGGTGGATTGGAGTCGCGTCGGCCTGGCCTTTGGCGGCGCACAAAAAAACCTGGGCCCGGCCGGACTGACGCTGGTGGTGGTGCGTGAAGACCTGCTCGGCCATGCGCTACCCATCTGCCCCAGCGCCTTCAACTACGAGACCGTGGCCAACAACCAGTCGATGTACAACACGCCGCCAACCTACTCGATCTATATCGCCGGGTTGATCTTCCAGTGGCTCAAGCGCCAAGGTGGCGTGGCCGCCATGGAGGCACGCAACCAGGCCAAGGCGCAACTGCTGTACGACACCATCGACAGTTCCAGCCTGTACTTCAACAAGGTCCATCCCAACTGCCGCTCGCGCATGAACGTGCCGTTTTTCCTGCGCGACGAAGCGCGCAACGACACCTTCCTCGAAGGTGCCCGCGCCGCCAATCTGCTGCAACTCAAGGGCCACAAGTCGGTTGGGGGCATGCGCGCCAGCATCTACAACGCCATGCCGCTCGCAGGCGTGCAGGCACTGGTAGAGTACATGCGCGAATTTGAACGCACCCAAGGCTAGGCAGGCAATACCTCATGGCACGCACACTCCCCGAACTCCGCGCCTTGATCGACGCCGTCGATCAGGAATTGCTCTCGGTGCTCAACCGGCGCGCAGCACTGGCCAACGAAGTCGGCGAGATCAAGCGCCACGAAGGCTCGGTGGTGTTTCGCCCCGAGCGCGAAGCCCAGGTGATCCACGGCCTGCAAGAGGCCAATCAGGGCCCGCTCAAGAGCGAAAACGTGGCCACCATCTGGCGCGAGATCATGTCTGCCTGCCGCGCGCTCGAAGCCCCGCAAAGGGTCGCCTTTCTGGGGCCCAGTGGCACCTTCAGCGAAGCGGCGGCGCTGCGCTTTTTTGGCTCCAGCATCCAGGGCGTGCCCTGCAGCAGTTTTGACGAAGTGTTCCACGCCACCACCTCCGGTGCCGCCACCTTTGGCGTGGTTCCGGTGGAGAACAACACCGAAGGCGTGGTCACGCGCTCGCTCGACCTGATGCTGCAAACCCCACTGCACATCATTGGCGAAATCAGCCTGCTGGTGCGCCACAACCTGCTGCGCACCAGCCAGAGCCTCGAGGGCATCGACGTGGTGCTGGCCCATCCCCAGGCGCTTGCGCAGTGCCAGCAGTGGCTCAACCTGCACCTGCCCAACGCCGAGCGCCGCGCCGTCTCGAGCAATGCCGAAGGCGCGCGCCTGGCCGCCAGCCACCCCAACTGGGCCGGCATTGCCAGCGAGCGTGCGGGCTCCGAGTTCGGTTTGCATGTGGCAGCGCACGCGATCCAGGACGACGCCTTCAACCGCACCCGCTTTGTCGTGGTCTGCCTGCCATCGAGCATGCCCGCGCCCCAGGCTTCCGGGCACGATTGCATCAGCCTCGTGGTGTCGGTGCCCAACCGGCCCGGCGCGGTGCACGACATGCTGGTGCCGCTCAAGCAGCACGGCGTTTCCATGACCCGCTTTGAGTCGCGCCCCGCGCGCTCGGGCCAGTGGGAATACTTCTTCTACATCGACTTGCAAGGCCACCCGTCGCAGCCCCATGTGGCGGCAGCGCTGAAAGACCTGCAAGCCCTGTGCGCCTTCTACAAGGTGCTGGGCACCTACCCTCTGGCCGATTGATGCCACGACTCGGAAATCCCCATGTTTGAGCAACTTGCCGTCATCGGTTGTGGTTTGATGGGCGGCTCGTTCGCCCTGGCGCTCAAGCGCGCCGGGCTGGTCAAGCGCGTGGTGGGCTACAGCAAATCGCCCAGCACCACCGAGCGCGCGCGCCAGATGGGGGTGATTGACATTGAGGCACCTTCGGCACTGCTGGCGGTGTCGGGCGCCGACATCGTGCTTATCGCCGTTCCGGTCGCCGCCACCGAGGCCACGTTCAAGTCCATCAAACATCTGGTCACACCCGACATGCTGATCATGGACGTGGGCTCCACCAAGTGCGACGTGATTGACGCCGGTCGGCGTGCGCTGCGCGAGCACATCGGCTCGTTTGTTCCGGCGCACCCGATTGCCGGCAAAGAGGTCTCAGGCATCGAGCACGCCGACCCCGACCTCTACACCAACCACCAGGTCATCCTCACGCCGATCGAGCGCACGCTCAGCGCCCAACTGCAAAAGGCAGTTGATGTCTGGAGCGCGCTGGGCTGCCGGGTTTTGAAGATGTCGCCCGAGCAGCACGATGCTGCCTTTGCCGCAGTCAGCCACCTGCCCCACCTGCTCGCCTTTGCCATGATGAACTCCATCACCGGCCAGCCCCAGGGCAAGGATTACCTCTCGCTGGCGGGCCCCGGTTTTCGGGACTTCACCCGCATCGCAGCAGGCGACCCCAAGGTCTGGCGCGACATCATGGTGTCCAACCGCGAAGAACTGCTCAACCAGTCCAAAATTTTCCAGCGCAACCTGCAAGCGCTCGAACTCATGATCTCCAGCGGCAACGCCGAAGCGCTAGAAGGCCTGCTAGAGCAAGCCAGCAACACCCGCGCCAACTGGAGCATGGCCTCCAAGTTCAACCAATAATGTTTTCCACCGAATTTCTGGATATCCCGGCGCTGTGTGAAGCATCCGGCAGCGTCACCCTGCCGGGCTCCAAGAGCATTTCCAACCGCGTGCTGCTGCTCGCCGCCCTGTGCCAGGGGCGCACCGTGATCCACGACCTGCTCGACTCGGACGACACGCGCGTCATGCTCGAAGCCCTGCGCACGCTGGGCTGCGGCGTCAGCCGCGAAGCCTCCAGCGTCTGCATCGACGGCTTGGGCGGGCGCATCGCGGTAGCCCAGGCCACGCTGTTTCTGGGCAACGCCGGCACCGCCATGCGGCCCCTCACCGCCGCCCTGGCCGTGCTCGGAGGCGACTTTGAACTCGGCGGTGTGACGCGCATGCACCAGCGCCCCATCGGCGACCTGGTCGATGCCCTGCGCCAGATCGGCTGCCAGATTGATTACCTCGGCCAGGAAGGTTTCCCTCCGCTGCGCATCGGCACGCCCGCATTGCACCTGGACGCGCCGATCCGGGTGCGCGGCGATGTCTCCAGCCAGTTCCTCACCGCCTTGCTGATGGCGCTGCCGCTGGTGGCGCAGCAGCGCGCCGCCTCACCCGCTGGCACCGGCGACATCGTGATCGAGGTGGTGGGCGAGTTGATCTCGCGCCCGTACATCGAAATTACGCTGAACCTGCTCTCGCGCTTTGGCGTGCAGGTACAGCGCCACGGCTGGCAACGCTTTGTCATCCCGGCGGGCTGCGCGCTGCGCTCGCCTGGCAGCATCCATGTGGAAGCAGACGCCTCTTCGGCCAGCTATTTCATCGCCCTGGGCGCGATTGCGGCGGGCGCGGGTACGCACGACGGCATCAAGATTTTGGGCGTGGGCGCAGACTCGATTCAGGGCGACATCCGTTTCATCGAAGCCGCGCAGCAAATGGGCGCGCAAGTCGAGAGCGGCCCCAACTGGCTGCAGGTGCGTCGTGGCAGTTGGCCGCTGCAGGCCATCGATCTGGACTGCAACCACATCCCCGACGCCGCCATGACGCTGGCCGTGCTGGCCTTGTACGCCAATGGCCCCACCACCCTGCGCAACATCGCCAGTTGGCGCGTCAAGGAGACGGACCGCATCGCCGCCATGGCCACCGAATTGCGCAAGCTCGGTGCCAGCGTGGTCGAGGGGCCTGATTTCATCCAGGTCACGCCACCGGCGCAACTTGCCGACTGGCACGCCGCCAGCATCCACACCTACGACGACCACCGCGTGGCGATGTGCTTTTCGCTCGCCGCCTTCAACCCGGCTGGGCTGCCGGTGCGCATCCAAGACCCGCAATGCGTGGCCAAGACGTTCCCCGACTATTTCGAGGCGCTGTTCTCGGTGGCCCGCGCCGCCGAGGATGCCGTGCCCGTGCTGTGTGTGGACGGCCCCACCGCGTCGGGCAAGGGCACCCTGGCGCAAGCGCTGGCGCAGCGCCTGGGCTACCACCTGCTGGACTCGGGTTCGCTCTACCGCATCGTTGCGCTGGCAGCGCGCCAGGCCGGTATCGCGTATGACGCCGACCAGGCTGACGCCATTGCCGCCCTGGTGGCGCAGCTCGATATCCGCTTTGCCAACGAGCGCGTACTGCTGGGCGCGCAAGACGTGACTGATGCCATCCGCACCGAGCAAGCCGGCATGGACGCCTCGCGCGTGTCCGCCTTCCCGCCGGTGCGCGAGGCGCTGGTGCAGTTGCAGCGCAGTTTCCGCCGCCTGCCCGGTCTGGTGGCCGACGGGCGCGACATGGGCACC
>CAIPBW010000153.1 GCA_903863395.1 uncultured beta proteobacterium | reverse complement strand
GAAATCGCCATGGCGATGTTGCAAAAAGGTTTTTACGTGCGTTACGGCGGCGATACCATCCAGTTGGCCCCGCCCTTTATCACGACGCCACAGCAGATCGACAGCCTGATCAATGCTCTGGGCGAAACCATCACCCAAACCGCTTGAGCCGGCTTGCGTCATTGCGAACAAAGTGAAGCAATCCATGACCCCTGAAACCATGGATTGCCACGCTACGCTCGCAATGACAGATCCGCTCATCACAATTTCATGAACAAAGATATCCCTATGCCAACACTTCCCCTGATTCAACACCTGATCGGCGGCCAGATCGTCGCTGGCGGTAGCCGCTCGCAAGAGGTTTTCAACCCGGCCACGGGCAAGGCCGAAAAACGCGTGCTGCTGGCCGACAAACTCACGGTGGAACAAGCCATTGCCAATGCGCATGCGGCCTATCCGGCGTGGCGCGCCACACCGCCGCTGAAACGCGCGCGCGTCATGAGCACGCTCAAGGTTCTGCTGGAAGCCAACGCCGATCGCATCTGCGCCCTGGTCACAGCCGAACACGGCAAGGTGCTGGCTGACTCGCTGGGTGAGTTGCAACGCGGTATCGAGAATGTGGAATACGCCAGCTACGCGCCTGAACTGCTCAAAGGCGAGCACAGCAAGAACGTCGGCCCGGCGATGGATTCCTGGAGCGAATTCCAGGCGCTTGGCGTCACGGCCGGCATCACGCCCTTCAACTTTCCGGTCATGGTTCCCTTGTGGATGTGGCCGATGGCCATCGCCTGCGGCAACACCTTTGTGCTCAAGCCCTCCGAGCGCGACCCCAGCAGCGCGCTGCTGGTGGCGCAACTGGCGCTCGATGCCGGACTGCCCCCCGGTGTGCTCAACGTCGTCAACGGCGACAAGGAGGCGGTAGACACCTTGCTCAATGATCCGCGCGTCCAGGCCATCAGCTTTGTGGGCTCAACACCGATTGCCCAATACATCTACGCGACCGGCTGCGCCAACGGCAAGCGCGTGCAGGCGCTCGGAGGCGCCAAGAATCACGCCGTGGTGATGCCCGACGCCGACGTCCCGAACGCCGTCAGCGCCCTGATGGGAGCCGCTTACGGCTCTTGTGGCGAGCGCTGCATGGCCATTCCGCTGGTGGTGGCGGTGGGCGATGCCACTGCCGACGCGGTGGTCGCTGGCCTCAAGGTCGAAATTGCCAAGATGAAGGTCGGCCCCGGTACCGATGCCAGCAGCGACATGGGACCTCTGGTCACCCAGGCCCACTTTGAAAAAGTCAAAGGCTATGTCGACCAGGGCGTGCTTGAAGGTGCCACGCTGGTGGTCGACGGCCGAAATGTCAAGGTGAGTGGCCATGAGAGCGGTTACTTCCTGGGTGCCTGTCTGTTCGACAACGTCAAGCCCGGCATGAAGATTTACCAGGAAGAAATTTTTGGACCGGTGCTCGGTGTCATGCGCGTCAAGACGTTGCAGGAGGCGATGGATTTGATCGATGCCCATGAGTACGGCAACGGCACCTGCATCTTTACGCGCGACGGCGAAGCAGCGCGCTATTTCAGCGACAACATCCTGGTCGGCATGGTAGGCATCAACGTGCCACTGCCGGTGCCCGTGGCCTACCATTCCTTTGGTGGCTGGAAGCGCTCCCTGTTTGGCGACCTGCACGGCTACGGGCCGGACGCGGTGCGCTTCTACACCAAGCGCAAGACCATCACGCAGCGTTGGCCGTCGGCCGGTGTGCGCGAAGGTGCGTTGTTCAGTTTCCCGACCAACCGCTGATCTGCAGCCTCATGGGCCCACACGGATGCTTTCTTCCGTGCGCGCCTCTTCGAGCAACCAGCGCCGGAAGGCTTTGACGGCGGGCCGGCCAGCAATGGCTTCGGGTGTGACCAGGTAGTAGGCGTAGTGCTGTTCGACCACGATGTCGAACGGCGCTACCAGCCTGCCCTCGGCCAGCGCCACCGCTACCAGGGGTCGGGAGGCCAGTGCCATGCCCAGTCCATCGACCGCCGCCACGAAGACCAGACCGGAATCGCTGAAATGCGGGCCGGCGTTGCTGTCAACACCCGTGACGCCCGTCAGTCGGAGCCACTCTTGCCAGGTTGGGCGAACGCGTTCGTCTGCAATCGAATCATCGTGCAGCAGCACCTGAAATTGCACATCCGAGGGCTCACGCAGCGGTGTAGCCGATTGCAGCAGCTTCGGACTGCAGACGGCGATGTAGTCGGAACCAAACATACGGTCAACCTGGAACCCTGGGTAACTGCCGGAGCCATAACGGATCACTACCTGGGAATCCTCTTCGCGCAAATCAACGTTGTCAAAAACAGGCGCCGCCACCGACTGCTCGGCGTCAAT
>CAIPBW010000152.1 GCA_903863395.1 uncultured beta proteobacterium | reverse complement strand
TGTGGGCAGCGGCCGACGCCATGCGCCGCATGGGGCTGGTAAGCATCAACCCGCACAGCAAGAAGGTTGCCGCCAAGACCATGGTGATTGGAGCCAGCGGCTCCATCGGCTCGGTCAGCGCACGCCTGCTGGCCATGGCGTTTGAGGAAGTGGTGATTGCCGGGCGCGACATGCGCAAGCTCAACGAACTCAAGGCCTCGATCCTGAAGGACACGCCCGACGCCAACGTCACCTGCTCGATCGACTACGACGAGTTGCTGGCCGACATGGACATGATCGTGACCAGCACCTCGGGTGCGGGCAAGTCGATTCTGGACATCACCAAGGTCAAGCCCGGCTGTGTGATTACCGACGTGGCGCGCCCGCTGGACCTGCCCGCCAAGGACGTGGCCAAGCGCCCGGACGTGCTGGTGATCGAGTCCGGCGAAATCGAACTGCCCACCAAGGTGCACGGCATGAAGAGCATCGGCCTGCCGCCCAACGTGATCTACGCCTGCCTGGCCGAAACCATTGTGCTGGCCCTCGAAGGACGCTTTGAGGTGTTTACGGTGGGGCGCGACACCGAGTGGGAAAAGGTCAAGGAAATCTACAAGCTCGGGCGCAAGCACGGCATGAAGCTGGCCGCCATCTCGGGCGTCAACGGCGTGTTTACCGACGAAGCCATCGCCAAGGTAGTTGCCCTTGCCAAAAAGGCGCGCCTGACCTGGAAGGGCGGCAACGCAGCCAAGGCCCCCAAACGCGCCGCGCGCAAGACCCAGGCGGCCAAGACGCCTGTAGCGGCCAAGGCAGTTACGCCCGCCAAAAAAGCCGCGCCCGCGAAGACCGCGAAACCTGCCAAGTCCGCTGCGCCCAAAGCACCTGCAGCAGCCAATGCAGTAGCGGCCAAACCCGCAGTCAAGAAAGCCCCGGCCAAAAAGACTGCCGCGCCCAAAGCCGCCCCGGCGGCATAGCCCCGCGCGACCGACCTGCGACCGACCTATTTGGCTGGAGGCGGCGCTCCCTTGGGCTGGTTGGGCCGCGCCACCAGCCCCTTGGGAGAGTCCTGGCAGGTGGCGGCCACCTTGCCCTCGCGCGTGGTGTGCACGATGGCCTCGCCCACCTTCTTGCCCTTGCAATCCGCATAGGCTTGGGGCGGCGGCTCGTGCCCCGCAGGCGGCTGCGCGCCCGGCGGAGGCGGCGGTGCAGGCACCTTGTCCTGCGCAAACGCGCCTGTGGCGCAAACGCCTGCCGTCAAGGCGGCAATCAACCAGTTTCTTGTTCTCATGGTTTCACTTCCCTTCTGATAAGAATCCCGTTTGTCGTGACAGTCCAAATCGCCATGTTGCCCTCCCTATCAAAGCGCGCTCGCAATGACAGATGCCGAAGTCATGGATCGCCACGGCCTGACGGCCTCGCGATGACGCGGTGAAGATGCACCCTCGCGAGGAGGAAAGGCCGTCACTGCGAGGAGCGAAGCGACGCGGCAGTCCATGCAGGAAAGCCAAAGACCTGGATTGCCACGCTTCGCTCGCAATGACGGATGCCGAAGGCATGGATCGCCACGGCCTGACGGCCTCGCGATGACGCGCACGTGTGGCCTCGCGATGACGGGCACGCAGCGGAAATCATGCCTTCTTTTCCAGCGCTGAAGCAAAGGCGTTGATGATGGCGCGGATGGGCTCTTGCTTGAGCTTGAGCGCCGCCTGGTTGACGATCAGGCGCGAGCTGATGTCCATGATGCGCTCCACCTCGACCAGGTTGTTGGCCTTGAGCGTGTTGCCGGTGGACACCAGATCGACGATGGCGTCGGCCAGGCCCACCAGGGGGGCAAGCTCCATGCTGCCGTAGAGCTTGATCAGGTCCACGTGCACGCCCTTGGAGGCAAAAAAGTCGCGCGCAATCGCCACGTACTTGGTGGCCACCTTCAGGCGCGAGCCCTGCTTGACGGCCGAGGCGTAATCGAAGTCGGCGCGCACCGCCACGCTGATGCGGCACTTGGCAATTTGCAGATCCAGCGGTTGGTACAGGCCGTCGCTGCCGTGCTCGAGCAGCGTGTCCTTGCCGGTAATGCCCAGATCGGCACCGCCATACTGCACATAGGTTGGCACGTCGGTGGCGCGCACCACCAGCACGCGCACATTGGGCTGGTTGGTGGCAAGAATGAGCTTGCGCGATTTTTCCGGGTCGTCAAGCACTTCAATGCCCGCCGCCTTGAGCAAGGGAACCGTTTCTTCAAAAATGCGGCCCTTGGAGAGTGCCAGAGTGATCATGGGGTCTGCTTTCATCGCCTGGGGTTCACTTCACGCGTTCAATGTCGGCACCAATGCCGCGCAGCTTGGCTTCCATCTGGTCGTAACCCCGGTCCAGATGGTAAATCCGATCGACCACGGTTTCGCCCTCGGCCACCAGACCGGCAATCACCAGACTGGCCGAGGCGCGCAGGTCGGTGGCCATCACCGTGGCGCCCGAGAGCTGCGCCACGCCTTCGACCACCGCCACCTTGCCATCGATCTGGATGTGCGCGCCCAACCGCACCAGCTCGTTGACGTGCATGAAGCGGTTTTCAAAAATCGTTTCGGTTACCTTGGAGGTGCCTTGCGCAATGCAGTTGAGCGCCATGAACTGGGCCTGCATGTCGGTCGGAAAGCCCGGGTACTCGGTGGTGCGGAAGGTCTGTGCGCGCAGGTGCGCATAGGCCGGAGCCTGCGCCTGCACGCGGATGCCGCCTTCCACGGCGCTGACCTGCACGCCCGCGTCGCGCAGCTTGTCGATCACAGCGTCAAGGTGGTCGGCACGGCCATGGCGCAGCAACACATCGCCACCCGCCGCTGCCACGGCGCACAGGAAGGTACCGGCCTCAATGCGGTCGGCCACCACCTGGTGCTCGCAGCCGTGCAGGGCCTCTACGCCCTGAATGCGGATGCGGCTGCTGCCATGGCCTTCAATGCGCGCGCCCATGCGGATCAGCATCTCGGCCAGATCGGGAATCTCGGGCTCCTGCGCGGCGTTTTCCAGAATGGTTTCGCCTTGCGCCAGGGTAGCGGCCATCATCAGGTTTTCGGTGCCGGTGACCGTCACCATGTCGGTGGCGATGCGCGCGCCGCGCAGGCGGCTCTGGCCTGCGGGCAGCTTGGCCACCATGTAGCCGTGCTCCACCGCAATCTGTGCGCCCATCGCCGCGAGGCCTTTAAGGTGCTGGTCCACCGGGCGCGAGCCAATGGCGCAGCCACCCGGCAGCGACACCGTGGCGTGGCCAAAGCGCGCCAGCAGCGGCCCCAGCGCCAGCACCGAGGCGCGCATGGTCTTGACCAGTTCATAGGGCGCTTGCGGCGTGTGCAGGTCGCTGGCGTCCAAGCGCACCGAGCCGTCGCTGGCGTGCTCTACCTGCACGCCCATGTTGCGGATCAGCTTGATCATGGTGGCCACGTCCTGCAAGCGCGGCACGTTGCGCAGCGTTACCGGCTCGGGCGTGAGCAGCGTGGCGCAGAGTTCGGGCAGGGCAGCGTTTTTGGCACCCGAGATCAGCACTTCGCCTGCAAGCGTGCGGCCTCCGCGAATCAGCAGTTTGTCCATCTTGGTAGTCTGGTTTGCGATCGCGCCTCAGGCGCGTTGCGCCGCCCATTCGGCGGGGGTAAAAGTTTTCATCGACAGAGCGTGGACTTCGTCAGTGCGCATCCGGTTGCCCATGGTGGCGTAGACGCGCTGGTGCCGCTGGATCGGGCGCAAGCCTTCAAATGCCGTTGAGACTACCGTGGCATACCAGTGGCGGCCGTCTCCATTGAGATCGCAATACTCGCAGGGCAGCCCGGCGGTGATAAGGGCCTTGATTTGGTCAGCGGTCATAGTAGTCCGAAGTGAAGTTAGCTGCGAATCTTGTAGCCGGTGCGCAGCAAGTGCATGGCCACAGCGCTGACGACCAGCAAGGCCGCACAGACCACGCCCAGGCTGATCCAGGGCGAGACGTCGCTCACGCCAAAGAAGCCGTAGCGAAAGCCGTCAATCATGTAGAAGAACGGGTTGAGGTGGCTTACGCCCTGCCAGAAGGCCGGCAGTGAGTGGATCGAATAGAACACGCCGCTCAGGAACGTCATGGGCATGATGACAAAGTTCTGGAACGCCGCCAACTGGTCAAACTTTTCGGCCCACAGCCCGGCAATCACCCCCATCGCGCCCATCAGCGCAGCGCCGAGCACGGCAAAGGTCAGAATCCACAGTGGAGCGACAAAACTGATCGACGTAAACCAGGCTGTCGCCAGGAACACGCCCGCGCCCACCACCATGCCACGCACGATGCTCGATCCCACATAGGCCACAAACCAGCTCCAGTGCGACAGCGGCGTGAGCAGCAGAAACACCAGGTTGCCCATGATCTTGCTCTGGATCAACGACGAAGAGCTGTTGGCAATCGCGTTTTGCAGGATGCTCATCATCACCAGCCCCGGCACCAGAAACGCGGTGTAGCGCACGGTGTCATAGACCTTGACGTGGTCTTCGAGCACGTGGCCAAAAATCAGCAGGTAGAGCATGGCAGTGAGAATGGGCGCGGCCACGGTCTGAAAGCCGACCTTCCAGAAGCGCAGCACTTCCTTGTAGAAGAGCATGGTCCAGCCGTTCATGGCGCAACCACCGCAGCGCCCTGCGCCTCGCTCTTGCCAGCGCGGTTCATGATCTCGATGAACACGTCTTCCAGATCGGCCTTGCGCATTTCCACGTCTTCCACCACTACACCGGCTTCGCGCAGGCAGGCCAGGGTCTGTTCAATCTCGATGGCGTTGCTGGCCGGCACCTGCACCACACTGCCGGTGATTCGCGCACGCGCAGCCAGCGCCGGTGGCAACGCCGCGTCGGTCTTGAAGCGCAGCACGTTGCCTGCGGCCGACTTGAGCAGCTCGCTGGTGCGGTCCAGTGCCACGATGCGCCCGTTCTTGAGCATGGCAATGCGTGCGCACAAAGCCTCGGCTTCTTCCAGGTAATGGGTGGTGAGCAGCACCGTGCTGCCCTGCTTGTTGAGCTTGACGATGAATTGCCACAGGGTCTGACGCAGCTCGACATCCACCCCGGCAGTGGGCTCGTCCAGCACGATCACTGGCGGCTTGTGCACCAGTGCCTGCGCCACCAGCATGCGCCGCTTCATGCCACCCGAGAGCTGGCGCATATTGGCACCGGCCTTTTCGGTCAGGCCCAGGCTGGCGAGCAGTTCGTCGATCCAGTCGTCGTTGCGCTGGATGCCAAAGTAGCCCGACTGAAAGCGCAGCGCCTCGCGCACATTGAAAAACGGATCAAACACCAGTTCCTGCGGAACCACACCGAGCTTGCGCCGCGCGTTGGCGTAGTCGCTCTGCACGTCGCTGCCCAGCACCGACACGCGCCCGCTGGTGGCGCGGGTCAGCCCGGCCAGGATGCTGATCATGGTGGTCTTGCCCGCACCATTGGGGCCGAGCAACCCGAAGAATTCGCCCTCCTGAATGTCAAGCGTGACTGCATCGAGCGCCAGGAAGGTGGAACCCTTGGGGCCACGCGGCGACGCATAGGCTTTGGAAACGGACTGGAAGGAGATGGCGGTCATGGAAGGCCGCTATTTTAAGCGGCGCGTTGAGGCAAGGCGGTTTCAGGCGCGGGGCACCAGGTCCTCAACCCCGTACAGGCTGGCCAGGTCCAGCAGGTGCGCAGGCAAGCCCTGCACTAGCAGCGA